>NZ_JBTGVE010000006.1:0-52210 GCF_054343415.1 Mycoplasma sp. AC157
AAAGTGACATTTTATATTGGGAATGGGGGGTGACATTTTATTTCTGTTTTAATATCCTTAATGTCTCTTAATTTATCTATAACAAATTTTTTTATATAATTAGCAAAATTAGATTTTACAAATTTTTTAAGAGCATAGAAATTGTTTGATTCAGTCTTTCTTACATCTATTAATTCTTTATTAATTTTGTAATTATCTCCTATCGGTTCTATAATCCCAAGAGAAGATAAAACATCTAAAATTTGTCTAATTGTAGAGTCTGATTTAGACTTTTTGTCTTTATAAAAGGGGAATTGTGTGTTATTTTTAAATTCAGCTAAAACTTCTTTTTTATCGATTGTTAAAATGATTTCTTCATTTTCATCAACTTCATTAAGTCACTGAAGTACTGTGAAACTTAAATAAGAATAAATATTAGTTCCAATTGTTCAAGTAATAAAATTATTTTCTTTCATTCTGTCTTTTCATCATTTTATGTTTTTATTCATTATCTTGTCCTTTTTCAATGATTTTTATTACCTTAAATAAATTCTCTATTGCTTCTACTACAATAGAATTTCCTGCTTGCCTATAAAGACTTTCTTTTGTGAGAATATTTTTTTCATAGTATGGTTTTAATTTATTAAAATCTTGATCACTAAAACCCATTAATTTATAAGCTTCTCTTGGTGTTATATAACGATAATCTAATTTATGCTCTAAATTGTTTTTATGTTCAATAATTCCAACACAAGGTATTCTGTCTTGAACGGTTGTCAAGGTATTAATAATATAATTTTCACTTTTATTAATAATCTTTTGTGTTTTGACCATTTTTATTCTAGATTTTGTATTATTCATTAAAACATCTAGGTTTTCGCTGTAATTTAAGTCAAAATTAAAGATTTTTTCAAAAACTTTTTTTCTTTGATTTAGGCTTAATTTATTTTTAAATGCAATATTATCTACAAATTCTTTAAAACTTTTATCATCATTAAATGGTGTTTTTATTTCTTTTTTAACACTTAAAGCAAAAACTCTTTCTCTTTTTTGAATAGAACCAGCATTTATGCTGTTAATAGTGGTTGTAAAAGTTTTATAACCAAAATCTTCTAAAACAGAAAGCCATTTTTCATATTCAGGTTTGAATTTTTTACTTAATAGATTTGTTACATTTTCCATTAATAAGTATTTTGGTTTTTTACTTGCTCCTTTTAAAATTCTGTATATTTCTCAAATTAAACTAGAAGTTGATTTATCATCATTAATTCCTTTTGATCTTCCCATATTTGCTATTGATAAACCTTGACAAGGGAAAGAATAAGTTATAAGTTCTATATCTTTTTCTTGAATAATTTTTGGATCTAATTTAGTTATATCAACATTATTGTTTGATAAAATAATCGAAGCAGCTAACAGTTGCTTAAATTCATAGTCTTTAGAAATTATCTTTGCTGGTTTTTTAGAATCTAAAGAAATTGTAAAATTTAATAAAAATTTGTTTATTTCTTCTTCTGAAGTTAAATTATTGTTTTTCAAAATTTTTTTTAATTTTTTATCTAAAGAATTATGAATTAAACCATAAGCAATATTTGCTCTTGCATCTCACTCCACTGTTGAAACAATCTCAAAAATCTTTTTTTCTTTGTTTATTTTTGTTATAGCTTTATGTTGTGCACCAATACCTGCAAATGTTTCAAGAACATTTATTATTTTTTTAGAAGACAAAATCTACCTTAAAATTTTTTATTAAGATTTTTTTATTAAAAACTGATATAGCAAGTATTGTATTTTTGTATATTGAAATATTTTGTAAAAATTTTGCTTTTGGCAATGTTAATAAATAGATACAAAATTTATCTATTAGTTTACTAATTAAATTTCTGTATTTTTCTTTTAATTTACCCATTAAATTAGAAAAAATTGATAAATCTTCTAATTTTTCTTTCTTCTGCATAATTCAATTTTACAAAAAAAAAAAAAAAAACAAATCTTTTGGTAAAAAAGACTTGTTTTGTTAGTTTTTCTTTAACTAAAACAGGAAATGATGTCCAAAAATTAAAAGTAAAATTAATCCTATAATCACAGCACCTACTGCTAAAGAAAATAGAAATTTAGCTAGTTTAATTAATCAAACTAATCCAGCTAATCCTAATATTAAAATTATAATAACAATTATTCCGCTCATTTTTTTTATCCTATAATTTAATTATATTACTTTTAGATAAATTAATTCATTTTAAATTAAAATTTTTGTTTCTTTATTTTATAATTTAAAGTAAAGAAAACTAAAGGAGAAAGATGAAAATTGTATTAGCAGGAACTCCAGAATTTGCAGTTCCTATTTTTGAAGAAATTATTAATAATTTTGAAGTGGTTGCAATTATTAGTCAACCAGACAAACCATCAAATAGAGGTTATAAAATTTTACCTACACCTGTAAAAATTTTAGCTAACCAATATAACATAAAGCTATTTCAACCTACAAAAATTTCAGAAATTACGGAAGAATTAAAGAAAATAGACTTTGATATTTTAGTCACTGCTGCTTTTGGACAATGAATTCCTACTTCAGTTTTAAGCATACCTAAAATAGCCGCTATTAATATACATGGTTCCTTACTTCCTAAATATAGAGGTGCTGCTCCTATTCAACACGCTTTATTAAACGGTGATAAAGAAACAGGAGTAACTTTAATGTATATGGTAAAAGAAATGGATGCAGGAGATATGCTTGCAAAAGCAAAATTAGATATAAAAGAAGAAGACACATCAAAAGATTTATTTCATAAACTTTCTTTACTTGCAAAAAATAATATTGTCCAGTGATTAAATAAATTATCTAAAAATGAACTTAAATCTGAAAAACAAGATGACAATCTTGTAGTTTTTTCGCCTAAAATAGAAAAAGAATTTGCTCAAATTTTTTTAAGTGATGATTATATTCAAGCATATAGAAAAATAAAGGCTTTAAACGATAATCCTGGTGCTTTTTATATTAACGAACAAAATAAAAGAGTGAAACTTTTTAGAGCTTCACTCTCTCCTATTAAAAATGCTTTAAAATTAACTTTTATCAACGGGATTTTATATATTTATGAATATCAATATGAAGGTAAAAAAGTTGTAAATGTTCTTTAAATTCTAAATTTTTAATATCTTTATTAATTTTCTAAAATCTTTGATTCTTGTACTAAATGTTTAAAAACTCCTGCATTATCATTAAGTGTTAAATTAATATCATTGATGGAATTATATTCTTTTTCTGAAATATTTACAGGAATAATAAATGAATATTGAAGTAAACGAACTAAAATTCAATTATTTAAAATATACTTTTTAGAAACTCCATAGGGTTCATATACTGGTTCTTCTGCATTGATATAAAAATCTTTTTTTTCTTTTTTTATTGCTGATATTGTTTTTATATTGAAAAAATAATTTTGATTTAATAAATTAATCATTTTTTCATTTTCTGTTTGATTTTCATCTATATCAATAGTTAAATTTATTTTATTTTGATTTTTATCAAAATTTAATGAGTTAAATTTAATTTTTGAAGAAACCAACTTTTGATATTCTGAAAAATCAACTATTGGTTTTACAATATCTGTTGTAATGTTTTTGTTAAAAGGATCGTGTAGATCTTTAGGATGCCCATCAATAAGTCTTGATATTGCAGTACTATAAAAATTTACTAATAATAAATTTTGATTTTCTTTAAATTTCAAATTAATTTTGTTTTTTAAATAATCTTTATTAAGAAGTTTAATTTCTAAGCCCAAATCAGTAGTTTTAATTTCACTACCTATGTTTTGATTTTTATTAATAAATGTATAATCTCTTTTGTTAGATGTAACATTTATTTTTTCTTCTGAATTTTGAGTTTTAGATAATTCTGTTACTTCTTGATAAGGTTTTTCAAAAAAGATTATTTTAGATTCATTATTTGCAAAAATTTCTCTATTTTGTTCATTGTTTAATTGAATAAAATCAATTTTTCAATTATTTTTTAAATCAGCTATATTTTCTAAATTTAAATTATAAAATTCATTTTTTTGTTTTTCTTCTGTTTCTTTTAATTTATTTTCCTCTCTATTTACTTTTTGATTAGAACAGGAAAAAACAATTAAAGGCAAAGAAATAAAAGGGATAATATTTAATAATTTTTTCATTTTAATCAAGTATTGCTCATACTCCTGTTAATCATATTATTTTTGCATTTACATCATTATTTGAAAAAACATTAAGTTTATATTCAGTTGCTAAATCAGAACTTGGTTTTATTATTACTTTAGATACATTTTGCAATCTATTTTCAGGTAAATAAGCAGCTGTACTTTCATAATGACTTAAATGATAAATTTTATAAACTGCAGATGAATCTGCAACTATTTCTACATCCACTGAAACAGTAAAAGGATTTACATATTTTTTTATTTCTTCTTCACTTAATTTATCAAAATTTTCTAATTTATAATATTCATTTTTTTCATGTAAATATGAGTAATTAGAAAATACAACAGTTGTTGGAGATGAAAATTTTAAATTGGAATATAAATAATAATGATGTGTATTTCCATCCGCAACTGGATAACGATAAATATTTAATTTTTTAGCTTTATCTCTAAAATATTTCATTTTTTCTCAACTTATATAACCAAAACCTTCTAAATCGTTATATTGTTCTCAAGAGTTTTTACTTTCAAAACTTGCTGTAAGAATAGCTTTTAATTGAGGTACATAAAATGGTTTTTTGTTTTTTATTTCTAACAACATTGACATACCTAAAAGAACTGGTGTTGAAAAACTTGTTCCAGTTAAATTTTTTTTATTTTTTTCATTAAGAATAGAAATAACAGGTATTTGCATATTATCTGGTCCTAAACCAAGTGGAGAATTTTTATTATTATCAGTTGCATTTTCAGAATAGTACTCAGGTTTTTTAGTATTTATATCATATGCTCCTATTATAAAAGTATTTTTAGATGAAACTAAAGAATTATCTCTTTGATAAAAATTATGATTATTTTCTATTTTATTCAAAATTTTATTATAAATGTCTTTAATATTTTCTGTTATTTTTAAATCTTTAATTTTATTTAATGTAGAAAATATAAAATCTTTATTTTTTATAAAATCTGATCTAAAATTAGAAAATTCTTCTCTTCCATTACCGGCTGAAATAAAAAATTTCATATTATATTTATAAGCATACTCATCTAATAACGATGATTCTCTATCATATATATAATAACTTGTTTCAAAGGAATCTATTTTTTGTAAAAGATTATAAAAAGTTTCTAATTTTTCTTTATCAGGAGAAAAAAGAAAATAATTTTTCAAGTTTATAAAATCTGAAAGATATTCATCTAATTTACTACCATAACTCATATTAACGTAAAAAACATTATTCTTTCTCATAAATTCTAAATTTTTTCTTAATACTTCTACATTATCATATGTTTTTCCATTTCAACCATCTTTTTTTCCTTTAAATGTTGTTGAATAAAAAATAGCATTTTTAAAAAAACCTGAATCACTTCCTAAAATGGAAGCTATTTCTGTAGCATGACTATTTTTTTTATATAATTCAGCAAAAGTTTTTTGCTTATTTTTGTCAGTTTTTTCTAAATCATCTAATTCTTCTTCATTGTAAATTACTTTATCTTTGTTTAGACGATTTTCATTATGGAACAAACTGTAAGTATCAGAATTTCTATATTCCTTTAAAGTTTGTCCATTGTATTTTAGCAAATTTGAATCAACTAAACCTCCATCAATAATTCCAATTTTCACTGGAGCATAACTAAGTTCTTCTTTTTTTATTCCTAAATGATTAAATAAGTTAAAAAACATATCATTATATATTTTAGGATCTCTCTCAATTGTATCAGTAGTTTCCATTTTTGCTGAAACAAAAGTGGTTAGTGTAAAAATAGGAGATACTGATAGTAATATTTTTTTAAATAATTTTTTTCTTTTCATTTTTTCCTCTTTAATTAAATTTTTTTAATATACTCCTGCATTATCATTAAAAATCAAGTTTATGTCTTTTAATGAGTTAAATTCTTTTTCAGTTAAATCAGTTGACACAATAAAAGAATATTGAATTAAACGATTAAAAATTGTTTTTTCTAAAATATAATCTTTAACTAAATGATGCGGTTCAAAAGATTGAATTTTTTGTTGACTTGTTTTACTTCAATTTTTATTTGGCGTATCAATTGAAATGGTTTTTATACTAAAATAATCATTTTGATCTAATAAATTAAAGTTTCTATATTTTAAATTTTGTCCTTTATCAAAATTAATTGAAATTTTTGCTTTCTTTTCAGTTTTATCAAAGTTAAAAGAATTGAATTTAACATTAGAAGCAACTAAATCATAATATTTATAAAAATCAACAATTGGTTTTTCTTTTGTTGTGTCAACCTTATCTTTTTCATTATTCAATCTGTAGTTTAAACTATAATCTATTTTAGATTGTACTCTTCTATATAAATTTACTAAAAGAAAATTTTCTTTTTCTTTTTGTTTAGACCACCAAAAAGAAGTTTTTTCTAAATTCTTTTTATTAAGAAGTTTGATTTCTAAAGCAAAGTCATAATTTTTAATTTGTGAATCAATACTTTCTTCTGAAATTAAAAACTTGTAATTTGCTTTATTTTCTGTAATGTTAAACACTTTAGAGTCAAATTTAGTTTGTTCATATTTTGTTCGATAAGATCAAAATCTGTTTAAATCTAATTCTTTTTCTTCTTTTTTATTAAAAAATATAACTTTTGATGTTTGATTTTGAAAAAGATTATTAGATTGTTCTCTACTTAAGTCTATAAAATCTATGTTATCTTTTTCTCTTAAATCTTCTATTTTATTTAAATTTCAATAATAAAAATCATTGATTTTATCTTCTTTTTGTTCTTCAACTGAAGCTTGGTTAGAACAAGAAATAATAGAAAAAACAGGAATAGTTGTAATAATTGTAGAATATAAAAATTTTCTTTTTATTTTAAATAATTTCATAAACACCTCCTTTATTTAATTATATAACTTATTCATAAATTTTTATTTTACAAAGATAAAAAGTGCATATTTATTTAGAATTTCCTTTATTTAAACATATTTTTGATTTTAAAAAACAAAAATTCCAGTTTTCTGGAATTCTGTTATTATATTAAGATTTTCTTCTAATTAAAAATAGTCCGATTTTTCCATTTCCTGTTCCTTCAATAAAAGTTGAACCATCGGAAACTCTTGTTGTTATATTTTTAGAAAGTAAGGTTTCTTCAATTTCAAATCCTTCTTTTAAAGAAGTGTTTGCTTGTGGTCTATTACCTCAAGAATAAATAGCTAATAAGTATGTGCCATCTTCATTTTTTCTTACTGTCATTTCATCATATCTAAGTGCATTATCGTGTCAAATTCAAAGAATTTCATTTGGATCACCAACATATTTTTCATCCATTTCTCTCATTGAAATAAATCTTTGTCTTGCTTTATTTATCTTAGAAACTAAATTATATGCTGAATTTTCATTAGCAACAATATCTTCTACTTTTCCTTCTCCCGCTGAAGATAATGTTGTGATAAAGTTATCTCTATCTCTTTCATCTTGGAAAAATACACGTTTTTTGAGATCTTTTCAATTAAATGCTTCTCTAATGTGTGTATCAGTTTGCCCGTCTTTTTTTCCACCTTGCATTAAAAGTTCATTTCCATCATATAAAATAGGATGACCACCACGAGAAAGTAAGGAAGTAAGAGCATATTCATAAGCGGATCTTTCATCATCATCTAATCTATGTGGTGAAATTATTACTGGTCTATTATTTTGTTCTTTAAAAGTTATAATTCATCTTTCAACATCATGATTATCTAAAAAAGGTAATCATTCATGTTTTTGGTTTAAAGTATCTGTTAAACTTTTTATTACATTTTTTTCATCATTTGGATTTAATGAGACATTAAGTTTATTTTTTCATTTAGTTCCATCAATAACTGAACTTAAACCTGGTTTTGAACCTTCTCATCCTCCTCAATAACCTTTAATTTCTGCTTCTGCTGGATCTCTTCATCATTCACCAAATAAAAAGGTTCTATCGCTAAATCTAGAAATTCCTGCAGTATTTGCTTTTTTATATTCACCTTGTACAACATCTCTTCATCTTTCAAATAAATTTCTTACCATATCACTATTATTAGCTCTTGGTTTTTTAGGATTACCAGATTTAAAGTAATGTTCAAAAGCATCATATCTAAATCCATCAACTCCTTTTGCTGCTCAGAATTTGTGGACATAATCTATTTCTTTTAAAACATCTTCATTTGTAAGATTTAAATCAGGCATTCCTGCTCAAAATTGAGCAACTCATTTTTTATTTGAAGATTTTGGATTGTTTTCTAGATGAACTTTATCATAAACATTTTTAAAGTATTGTCTTATATTATC
Source organism: Mycoplasma sp. AC157 (assembly GCF_054343415.1). Lineage (NCBI taxonomy): Bacteria > Bacillati > Mycoplasmatota > Mollicutes > Mycoplasmatales > Mycoplasmataceae > Mycoplasma > Mycoplasma sp. AC157. The sequence continues at coordinate 8,432 of NZ_JBTGVE010000006.1, forward strand.
TTGTCCTTCATTTCCTAATGGATTGTTTTCTGAATTGTAAAAATAATAATATTTTTGATATTTTTCATCACCAGCAAGTGCTCTTTGGAATCAAGGATGCTCATAAGAAGTATGATTAAATACCATATCTATTACAACTTTAATTCCTTTAGAGTGAGCTACTTTTAAAAATTCTTCAAATGCTTTTAATCCACCAAGTTCAGGAGCAACTTTTGTATAATCAATTACATCATAACCATGATAAGAACTTGCAGGATGAATTGGTGATAAATATAAAGTATCAATACCTAAATTAACAAAATAATCTATATTGTCTTTCAATCCTATAAAATCACCAATTCCATCATTATTACCATCAGCAAAAGAATAAACTGTTAATTGATAAATTGTATTTGATTTAGGTTTACTTTTATCAAAAGGAGCAATATATTGGACAGAATCGCTTTCATCTTTATAAGTTAAATTATCCAAAGCTCCTGATTTTTTAATTTCTTTTAAAAACTTTTCATTTGATCAACCTCTTAAAGTTTTTATTTTAGATAATTTTGCTCTTTCAGGAGAGTTTAAATATTCTTCAATACTATATTTATTTACTCTATTTCCTGTTAAATCAGGAGTTTCTTCATCTCAAACAGGAGTTTTATTAATAATCTCTTCTTCATTTTGATTATCTACTGGAGAATTATTTTTGTCTGGATTTTCTGAATTTTTGTTTTCAGAATTTACTTTAGTTTTTTGATCATCTGTTTTAGTTGTAATATTATCTTTTTCTTCTTTTTGATCTTCTGGTTTTGTATTCTCTACTTTACCTTTTTCTACAGGTTTTTTTGTTTGTTTTTCAGCAACTGGGACAATTGGGACCTCAGTTTTTTCTTTTCTTTTTTCATTTTCTGTTGGAGTTTTAGGATTATTTATTTTAGTTTTTTCTATTGATTCTTCTCCATATTTGCAAGATACAGTAAGAGAAGAGAAAAATGTAACAGTTGGAATTGTTCATAATAAATTTAAAGATTTTCTTTTTTTCTTCATACTTTTTCCTTTTTAAATACTTATATATTTAATTATATCAAATATAATACATAGAATTTTAATTTTTATGAACAAAAAATAAATAAAATAAGAAAAATTTCAAATTTTCATTGAAAAAAACCGGAACACATTCTCTTCAAATCTTTTTAGATGTGTTTCGGTTTATTATTTTATTAGGATTAAAAATGTTTTTAAATATACAATTTACATTGTTGATGATTTAAAATAAATTTCTTTTATTTTTAATATTAAATCATTTATGTTAATTTCATACATATCTTTATTTTTATTTAAAATTTCAGAAAATTCTTTATTTAAATCAATCTCTAATTTTGTTTTTAAATTTTCTTCATTTTCATTTATTAAGATATTTAGCATTAATCAGTATATTTGTTCTTTTGAATTAGTATAAATAATATTATTAATAATTTTAGTATTACTTTCATAAAATTCATCAAAAGAAATGCTTGAATTAAATAATAACTGTGAGTTATTAAAATTTCACTCATAAGTATTAATAACTTCTATTATTGGTGTTTCATATAAACTTTCAATAATTATTTTTCTTTTTAAAAAAAGAAAATCAAAAAAATCTGACATTTTATTTTTTAAAAAGAATTTTTCCGTAAATTGATTTAAATTTAGTAAATCTTTGCTTGTAAATTTCTTTTCTACTCACTCTTTTTTCTTTTGAATAAAAGATGAAATACTTAAATCTTTTTCGTCGTATTCAATGTGAAAAATAAGTTTTAAATTATTTAAATATATTTGTTCTATTAGTGAGTTAATAATATTCATATTTCATTTTTGTTTATTATTCAGTATTTGTTTAATAATGAAAATAGTTTTCTGCATTTTTTCATCATAAGGGAATATTTCTGTTTTTTCTAATTTAGGCAAGTGAAATATTTTTGCTAAAAATAAGTATTCTACTGGTGCAATATATAAATGTTCATTTTGTTTATTACATAAAGATAAATCAATATCTTCAGTTAGAAAAAATTCAAAACGAGTTTCTTTATCTTTTAGATTTATTATTAAAGAAATAAGAAAAGAATTGTGAAAAACAACTTTTCCATGTTTTTCAAAAATGTTTAAAATTTCTTTTTTATCAATTAAATCCCCATGCTTTAAAAATAAATCAACATCATTATATTTACCTAAAAATTTAAAATTTTTAAAGAAATTAAAAGCAAAACTGCCTTTTATTATAGTATTAATTTTTAAATTTGCCAAATCTTCAGAAATACGATTTATTTTTTCCATTATTAAAGTTCTTTGGTTTTTTTCTTCCTTTTTAATTTTTAACTTTAAAATTAAGTAATAAGGAATAGGTAAAAAAGTACTTAATAGTAATCTTTTATTATACATTTTTAAAGCAAAATTTAATTTTGCTTGATATTTAGAATCAGAAATAAATTTCATTATTGTTTTTTCTTTTATAAAAAAAATAAAAAAGGATTTAAATTTTATCTCTATATCAGGATTCTCTTCTACTTTAATTCTTATTTTTATTAATTTCATATATACAAACAAAATATAAAGATATAAAATACCAGCAACTCATAAAGTTCCTCAACCAAATCAAAATAATGGAAAATATTTATAATCTAAAGAAAGAGTAGTTCATACTATTATTATCACACTTATTCAAATGAAAAATAAAATGTTAGAATAAGTCTTTAAATAGAAAGAAATTCTGATTTTATTTTTTAAATTTATCATTTTTCACCTCTTTAGTAAAGAAAACTAAATTTATTTGAACATATAAACCCAATAAAGGATGTGTACAAGCTATTCTTTTCAATTTTTCTTTTTGTTTAATTGATTTTTTTTCTAATTTATTTTCTGATTTTTTTCCTCAAAATCCTATTAAAAATAAAACTTTAAAATATTTATTAATTTTTGTTATTTCTCATTCTTCTAAATTTTCTTTGTCTTTAGTGATTTTAAAAATTTTCAATAAGTTATATAAATTTCAAATATATAAAGGCATTATTGCAAAAGCTGGTGCAAAACTAACTAAAACAAAAAATCATCAATTTTTTCAAAAAAAAGTTACTTTAATAATTGTAAAATATGTAAGTAAAATAAAATAAATTCAAAATAATAAATAATTTGTAAGAATTAAAAAAATATTTCTTTTTATAACTATACCTAATTTATATAATATTTTTTCCATATTAAGCTCCTTTTACTATTTTTAAAAAAGTATTATTTTGTCTAAAATTAAAAAATCAAAAAACTAAATTTTAGTTTTTACAAATTTGTTTTTGATTTTTTCTTTATTTGTAACTGTGATATTTATTTTATTTGAATATTTAGATTTTTATTTATTAAATGTAATTGTTTATAAATAGTTATTATAAACAATTAATTTGAGTAGAAAATAATTCAATAAATTGGAAATAATAATCCAAATAAAGGATTTATTCCAGAAATTTTTTCTAATCTTTCTTTTTGTTTAATTGATTTTTTTTCAAGTTTTTCTTGTGATTTTTTACCTCAAAAAGCAACTATAAATAAAAATTTGAAATATTTTTCTATTTTTTTTATTTTGTCTTCTTCTAATTTCTCTGCTTTTTTTGTTAATTTAAAAATTTTAAAAAGAAAAACTGTGTTTCAGATGTATGAAGGTACAATTATGAAAGCGGGTCAAATGAAAGCAAAAAATAAAGTTCATTCACTTTGTCAAAAAAATGGATCTCTAATTATTGTAAAATATGCAAGTAAAGATAAATAAATTATTAATAATACATTATAAACAAGTAACAAAATAAAGTTTCTTATTATCGCATAAGCGAATCTATAAAATATTTTTTCCATATTCTTCCTCTTTTATTTTTTAATATCTATAATCATAATTTGAGTTATCTGATATAAATTTTTCATCTAATTTATTTTTAAAAAAGGTTTTGTAATAATTATAATCTGAATCTTCAGATAATTGAACCAATTGAGCAAGAACATCTCTATCTTGAGAATTGGTAGAATTATCACCATTTTCTAAATCTTTATAAGTTATTTTTGCTAATCTATCTAAAAATTCTTCATATTTTTTTATTTGTGAGTCCACATAAGCACGTACACTAGCTGTAACTATTGCACCAGGAATAGTGAAAAATCCTAAAGTAAAACCTATTGTTGTATATTTTAGTGCTTGTGAATGTTCTTTTTCAGTTTTAAGAAAACTTTCATATGATTTTTTTAGTTCCTCTACTTTGTCAAGAACTTCTCCTTCTATAACGCTTCTACTTTGTCCTACATTTAAAAGATGTGAAACTTCTTTTTGAAATTTTTTATACATTATAGAATTTTCTTTAATATCTTTTATTGTTTTTTTAAGCATTAATGCATTTGTTTGACCGAAAACTTGAGTAAGTTGATGAACAGAGGCATCATCTATTAATTTAATTTGTTTTAAAACTCTAATTTTGAAAATTTTTGATTTATATTGACTTTCTTTTAAAAGTTCATTATTTTTATTTGAAATTAAGAAATCAAAAAAATTAATTTCATTTTTGGAAAAGTTTGTTTTTATTTCTGTTTTTTGAACAGGTGCTGGAATATTAATAAACATATTTTTTCTCCTTTAATTTAATATCTATTTATGTCGTAATCATAATTATTATCAATAAAATTATCTTTTTTTAAAGATTCAAAGTATTTTTTATAAAACTTAAATACTGGTCTATCATCTAATAATTTTATTATAGAATCAAGAATTTCGTTATCTTGACTTATTGTTGAATTTTTTCCATTTCTTTTGTCTTTCAATACTATGGAAAATAACTTTTTTGCTCTATCTGGATCTGATAAAGTATTACTTTGGCGAACATCGTTAATAATTTCATTTAATAAATCAGAAAGATCTAAACCAATAGAAACTTCCTCTGGTATGGGTAACAAAGGACTTACTGCTATATAAATAATATTAAAAACATCTTGAAAAAGTTGATATTTCAAAGAATCTAGATAAGGTTGATTTAAGAGTGAGTGAAGAGAACTTACTACTTTGGCTGCATCTTCTTTTATAACGCTTCTTTGACTAATATTTAATAAATGACCAACGTCCTTATTAAATTTTTTGTAAAAATACATATTCTTTAAAATTTTAATTTTAGTAGTTGAGTCTTCTCCTAAAAAAGTTTTTTGCTCTTTTTCAGGAAGCAAAGATAAATTATTAATATATTTTAATAATCTAATTTTAAATAATTTAGCAGAATAAGAACTTTCTGCTTCTAAAAACATTGATTTTAACAATATTAAGTAATCTAGTTTTTGTAACTTTTGATTTATTTCGTTTTTAAAGTCAATTTTTTTCTCTATAACTGTATTTGGTATGAACATATTTTCTCCTTTCAATACAATTTTATTCTTATTTGTTCTTTTTTTTATTTTTTCAATAGAATAAATTTAAAAAATATAAAATAATTCATTTTTTTTCATTTTCGATTTTTTTTCTTTGAAATATGCAAAATAGTGATACCGTTTAAATAGTTTTTGAAATTAAAAATACCAGTAAAAATTACTGGTATGATTTATTCAAAATATAATTATTTTCCAAGACAAAAATTTTTAAACATTGAATCCAATAAGGTTTCATTATCTGCTTTACCTTTAATATTTACCAAGTCTTCTCACGACTTTCTTAAATCTACTATAACTATATCTGGTTCAAAACCATTTTTTAAAGAAAAAATGGCGTTTTCTATTGAAAGAAAAGAAGATTTTATTAAAGAAAGTTGTCTTATATTTGTAATAACTTTTTCATTATTAATATCAATGTTTTGATAATTTTTTATAATCTCATTCTCGAGATTTTCTATTTCTTTATTTTTAGCACTTATATAAATTTTGGTATTATCTAATTTTTTAGAATCCAATAAATCTTTTTTATTATGAACAGGGATATATTGTTTATTTTTAGAAAAATCAACAATTTGTTGATCGAATTGGTCAGTTTCTACTGATGCATCAAGTAAATGGATGACAATATCAGATTCTTCTATTTGTTTAAAAGAGCGTTCTATACCTATTTTTTCAACTTTATTTGTTGAATTTCTAATACCAGCAGTATCTTTTATTATAAAAGGTATACCTTCTAAAACAAACTCAGATTCAATAACATCTCTTGTGGTTCCTGCTTCGTCTGTTACTATTGCCTTTTCTTCATTTAAAAAAGCATTTAATAAAGAAGATTTTCCAGCATTTGGTTTACCTACAATAGCGATTTTTACACCATCATAAATAACTCTAGATCTTTCCGAAAGGTCTATAGTGGTTTTGAGTTTTTCTTTTAATATTTCTAATTTTGGTAAAAGGGTTTGATTAGTTAAAATTTCTACATCATCATATTCAGGATAATCGATATTAACTTCTATAATTGCTATTATTTCTAACAATTCACTAATTAAATTTTTAATATAATTACTTGTTTTTCCATCAAATTTTTCAATAGATGCTTTTGTTTGTAACTTGGTTTTAGCATGGATTAAATCATTGATAGCTTCTGCTTTGATTAAATCCATTTTTCCATTTAAAAAAGCTCTTCTGGAAAATTCGCCTGGTTCAGCCATTCTAGCTCCATTAGCTAATACTAATTCTAAAATTAAGTTAGTATTAACTATACCGCCGTGTGCGTTTATTTCTACTGTATTTTCCCCTATAAAATTATTTTTACCTTCAAATCACATTACTAAAACTTCATCAATAAGTTCTTCTTGATTTTTTATTCAACCATAAGTAATTTCTTTATCTTTACCAACTTTTCCTGTGAAAATTTTTTTAACAATCAAAAAAGCGTCTGGACCAGTGATCCTAATTATGGAAATTGCTTGGTTAACCAAACCTCCAGATGAAATCGCGGCAATATTATCAAACATTAGTATCCCATTTTTTTCTCATATTCATCTAATGTCCCTCTAAAAATAAAAGAGGAATCTGGTTTGATTTCTAAAATTACATTAGAAACTTGTTTAACTAAAGCACGATTATAAGTTGTAAAAATCATAGATGATTTATAATCAGCAAGTCCTTCAATTACTGAATCAATTGATTCTGCATCTAAGTGATCTAAAGGTTGGTCAAATACAAGAAAATTAGATTCTTTTAGCATCATTCTAGAAAACATTAATCTTGCTTTTTCTCCACCGGATGTTACCTTAACATTTTTAAAAACAGAATCACCACTAAAAAGCATTCTACCTAAAAAACTTCTCATTCTTTGATCTGAGTTATCTTTATTAGATTCTTCTGTATTTTCAATTGGTCATTTGCTTAATCATTCCATTAAGTTTTCATCTTTATCAAAATATTTAGAGTTATCTGATGGGAAATATTCTGGAGTTATTGTGGATCCTCAAATAACTTGACCAGAAGTTGGTTTTTCAAGTCCAAGCAGAATTTCAAGTAGTTTGGTTTTAGCAATGTCGTCTTCACCAAGTAAAACCATTTTTTCGCCAGGTAAAATATCAAATGATAAACTTTCAAACAAAGTTTCTCCTGTCTCTGGATTAACATAAGATAAGTCTTCTACTCTTAAAATTTGCTTTCCTGGTTGTTTAAAAATATCAAATCTAATAAAAGGATATTTTCTTGAAGAAGGTTTAATTTCTTCAAGAGTAATTTTTTCAAGTGATTTTTTTCTTGATGTTGCTTGAGATGATTTTGAAGCATTTGCAGAGAATTTAGCAATAAAAGCCTGTAATTTAGCAATTTGTTCTTCTTTTTTAGCATTAGAATTTTTTTGCATTTCTCTTATTAATGTTGAAGATTCTTTTCAGAAACTATAATTACCTGTAAACATTTTAGCTTCACCAAAATCAATATCTACAATGTTAGTACATACTTGATCTAAAAAGTCACTATCGTGTGAAACAACAATAACAATATTTTGATAATCAACTAAAAAGTTTTCTAATCATTTGATTGCTTTTAGATCTAAATGATTAGTAGGTTCGTCCATAATCAAAATATCTGGATTTCCAAATAAAGCCTTTGCTAAAAGAACTTTTACCTTTTGTGAAGCTTTTAAATCGCTCATTTTTACATTCCATTTTTCTTTAGGAATATCTAACCCAGATAATAAAATTTGTGCATCATTTTCAGCGTTTCAACCGCCCATTAGACCGAATTTTTCTTCTAATTCCCCTGCTTTTGTATAGTCTTCTTCTGTAGCTTCTGGATTTTCATAAATTGCATTTTTTTCTTGTTGAATTTTAAATAATTCTTCATTTCCCATAATAACCACATCAGTCACATTAAAATCATTATACATATTGTGATCTTGACTCAAAACTGAAATTCTTTGGTTTTTATCTTTGATAATTTCACCTGAAGAAGCTTCAATTTGCCCTGAAATTATTTTTAAAAAGGTAGATTTTCCAGCTCCATTTGCTCCTATAATTCCGTAAGTGTTTCCTTCAGTGAATTTTAAATTAACATTGTCGAATAATTTTTTATCATAAAAAATTTTGGACAGATTTTTGATTTCTAACATTTTACTCCTTTATTTTTTATTAATAGTATTTAATTTATTATTTTATTAGTTAGTAATTTATATTAAATTATATATGTTTAATTTCATTTTATTAAAAAAGACACTAATTTGTGTCTTAAATTAGTTTTTCCATTGTTTTAGCAATAGCATCTGTATTATGATTTCCAATAACTTCACAAGCAACTTCTTTTGATGAAACTGTTCCGTTTTCCATAGCAAATCCTTTATAAGCGTTTTTTATCATTAAAACATCATTTCCTGAATCACCAAAAGTAATTAAGTCATTTGTTGTTAAATTCAATAATTCTAAAACTTTTTTTAGTCCATAAAATTTATCTGTATTTTTTGGATTAACATCTAAATAAACTCTATTTGTTAACAAACAAGTGTATGAATCCCCTATTAATTTGCTGTATTTATCAAATAATTGCTTGATTTTTTCTTCAGAATTTCTTAAAGCTAATTGGGTTATTTTTTCATTATTTTTGTAAATTGCATTTAAAATTTCTTCTTCTGTTTTAAAACCTTGCTCATCATAATCCATTTTTTCTTGTTCTGTTAATCATGAAAAAGTTTTGCTATTATCTTTGAAAGGATAAACGTTTTTTTCTGTACTTAATGTAAAGAAACTTTCGCTTTCTTTCGCTTCTTCTAAAAGTGTTTTAAGTAATTCAACAGGTAAAAACTCTTTTATTGTAGTTTTTTGATTTTTAACATCATAAATGGCTACTCCATTGTTTGAAACTAAAAAATCAAAATCACTAAATTGATTTAAAAAGATTGTAGTTGAAGCAATTGCTCTACCTGTGGCGATTGCTAAATAATGACCTTTACTTTTTGCTTGTTTTAAAATTTTAATAGTTTCTGGATGTATTGTTCCATCACTTCTTAGTAATGTTCCATCCAAATCAAATGCAAATAATTTTTTCATTTAGTTTCCTTTATTTTTTAAGTGTGGAAATAAAAGTATTTCTCTAATTGATTCTTTTTGAGTTAATAGCATTACTAATCTATCTATACCAATACCACAACCACCTGCTGGCGGCATTCCGTATTCTAAAGCTTCAACAAAATCCATATCAATTTCACTAGCTTCATCATTTCCAGCATTTTTTTCTTCTAGTTGTGATTCAAATCTTTTTAATTGATCAATTGGATCGTTTAATTCACTAAACATGTTAGCATATTCTTTTTTATTGATAAATAATTCTGCTCTGTCTGTAAATCTTGGATCTTTTTCGTTTTCTCTTGCTAATGGAGAAATTTCGATTGGATGTCCATAAACAAATGTTGGTTGAATTAATGTATCTTCAACAAATAATTCAAATAATTCATTAATTAAGTGACCTGATGTAAAATATTTTTCAATTTTTACTTTGTTTTTGATAGCAACTTCTTTAATTTCTTCAAATGTTGCTTTTTTCAAATCAATACCTACATATTTAGAGGTTTCATCTACCATATCAATTTTTCTAAAAGGTGCTTTTAGTGAAATTTTATGACCACCATACATTATTTCTTCTTTTCCTAACTTTTTAGCTAAAGATGAAATTAAATCTTCAGTTCTTTTCATCATTCCGTGTAAATCTGAATAAGCTTCATAAAACTCAATTGAAGTAAATTCAGGATTATGAGTGGTATCGACACCTTCGTTTCTGAAAATTCTTCCTATTTCATAAACTCTATCAAAACCACCTACTAAAAGTTTTTTTAAAGGCAATTCTGTAGCTATTCTTAAATAAAAGTCCATACTTAAAGCATTGTGAAAAGTGGTAAATGGACGAGCACTTGCACCACCTAAAATAGGATGTAATACAGGAGTATCAGCTTCTAAATATTTTAAATCATCGAAAAATTTTCTAACATAAGAAATAATTTTGCTTCTTGTTCAAAAAATTTGTTTTGCTTCTTCATTGATAATTAAATCCACATAACGACGACGGTATTTTTCTTCGATATCAGTTAAACCATGATATTTTTCCGGAAGTGGTTTAAGTGCTTTAGTTAATAATTGAACTTTTTCTGCTTTTAGTGAAATTTCTCCAGTATTTGTTTTCATTACAATACCTTCAAAATAAACTATATCTCCTATATCTAAAGTTTCTACTAATTCTGAATATACAGTATTTTCCTTTTTATTAAAATAAATTTGTGTTCTTGATTCTTCATCTTTTATAACAATAAAAGGTCCTCTAAAAGTCATTATTCTTCCAACCACTGAAGCTTTAAATTCTTTATTGTGTAATTCATCTTTGCTATAAGAATTATATTTAACAAGTAGTGAAATTGAGTTATCGCTAATTGGTTGATTTTGTGAAAAAGGATTAATACCCATTTCTTTGTATTTGTCTATTTTTTTTCTTCTAATTAGTTCTTGTTCATTAAAATTTCTTTCCATTTTACCCTTTCTTTCTAACTATAAATTAATATATTAAATTATATTATAAATTATTTATTTTATATAAATAAATATGCTATTTATTATTTAATTTTAAATATTCTAATCTTGCTTTTATTAAATTGTGTTCTGTAAGCAGAATTTAATTTAATGAAGTAAATTTAGAAATAAAAAGATGAACTTTTTTATGCTCACCTTTTAATATTTTAGATTATTTTATTTTCATCTTCTTTATCTTGGTTTTCTGAATCTAAGATTGGTTGTGTTTCTTGAGTTTCTTTTTCTGTTTCCATTTCAGAATTCTTTTCATTAGAATTTTCCAATTGAACATCTTCAATTAATTTATCTATATCAATTTCTTCTTGTTTTTTATATTCTTCTTTTTCTTTTCTTTCTGGTAATTTCATATATTTAGCAATATATTCAATTTCTTCTGAAACTATAGTTTCATTTTCAAGAAGAGAATCTTTAATTAATTCTAATAATTCTCTGTTGTTTTTAACCACTTCTTTTGCTTGTTCATAAGCTTCAGAAATTATTTTTCTTACTTCTAAGTCTATTTCATGTCCCACTTGGTGTGAAAATGACATATTTTTTGCATAATCTCTACCTAAGAATGGAGAACCTGTATTTTCTTCATATTGAATTGGTCCAAGTGCAGACATACCAAATTCAGTAACCATTCTTCTTGCTATTTTTGTAGCTTTTTCAATATCGTTTGCTGCTCCGGTAGAAATTTCTTTTTGTCCATAAATTAATTCTTCTGCAACTCTACCACCCATAAATGATGCAATTGTTGCTAACAATTCTGATTTAGTTGCATTATATTTTTCTTCTTCTGGAAGCATTAAATTGTAACCACCAGCATTCCCTCTTGGGATAATAGTGATTTTTTGTACTTTACTTCCGCCTGGAACTTTAATACCAACAACGGCGTGACCAGCTTCGTGGTAAGCAACCATTGTTCTTTCTGCTTCTGTAATTGTTCTGTGTTTTTTAGCAGGACCACTCATAACTCTGTCAATTGCTTCATCAATTTGTGCTGGAGTTATAACTTCTGTTTTTTCTCTAACTGATAAAATTGAAGCTTCATTTATTACATTTTCTAATTGCGCACCAGAAAAACCAGGAGTTCTTTTAGCAATGTTTCTAAAATCAATAGAACTATCAACCCTTTTACCTCTTGCGTGTAATTGTAAAATTTCTTCTCTCTCTTTTACATCTGGATAACCAACTGTAATAGTTCTATCAAAACGACCAGGTCTTTGAAGAGCAGGATCTAGAACATCTGTTCTGTTTGTTGCAGCAATTACTAAAAGACCGCTATTATCAGCCATTCCATCCATTTCTACAAGTAATTGATTTAGTGTTTGTTCTCTTTCATCGTTTCCGCCACCAATACCTGAACCCCTGGAACGTCCAACAGCATCTAATTCATCAATAAATATAATTGCTGGTGCTTCTTTTCTTGCTTCTTTAAATAATTCTCTAACTCTTTTTGCTCCCATACCTACATATAGTTCAACAAAATTAGAAGCTGAAATAAATAAGAAAGGTACATTAGCTTCACCTGCGGTTGCTTTTGCAAGTAATGTTTTTCCCGTACCTGGAGGACCACCAAGTAAAATTCCTTTTGGAATTCTTGCTCCAGCTGCTTGATATTTTTGTGGATATTTTAAATAATCCACTAATTCCATAACTTCTTCTTTTACTTCTTTATTTCCAGCGATATCGCTAAATTTTTTGTCAGAAGTTATTTTAGTTGCTTGACTACTTTGAAGACCACCAAATAATCCATTTCCGTTTCCTGAACCTCTAAATTGTCTATAAATAAAAAATAATAAAACTAAAGGGAAACCTACAGAAACTAGTAATGGAATAAATCCTAAAATTCTACTTAAAGTTGATGGTTGTGGAATTCCTAAACTATAATAACCAGTTTGAATTCTGTTATTTAAAATAAATTTAGAAAGTTCAGTTTTAACTTCTTGTCCATTTTGATCAAATTGTTTATAAGCAAGTGCTTTTTGAATTGCTTCAAAATAAGTAGTATCACCCATTATTTTAGCTATATTTCCATTGTATTTATTTGCAATAGTTGGTGAAATTTGCACTATGTAATCTTGAACATAAAAATGATTATTTTTTTGTCCACCTATTTCCTGAAATCTTAAAACTCATTCGTTTTCACTAATTGTTATATTTGCGAAAAATTTATCATCAGTAGTTGATGCACTATATTCTCTTATTTTATCTTCAAACTGAGTAATACTAATTGTTTGTGGATGATAACCAAAAATTAGTTGCCATAAAAATCATAAAAGTATGATAGTTAAAATTGTAATTAATATTACAGTTCACTTTTTTTTCTTTAAAAAATTCATTAATTAGTCCTTTCTTCATATTAAGTATTATAAATTATAAGACTTTTAATTGATTTATTAATAAAATTTATAAAAATGATACTTATTTGGGAAAAAAGTCTCTTTTTTCCATTTCTAAAAGTAAAATTTCCAATTTTTTCACTCTTTGTGTAAAAAAATAAATTTAAAAACAGTTTGATTTCTTTTTGATTTATAGTGCTATAATTTTAAATAATTATGGAAAACGGAGAAATAGTAACAGGTAAAGTTAAAAAAATCTTTAAAAATTACTTTTGTGTCAATTTAAAAGATGGTTATCAAGGTATTGTTTTTATAAAGGAAATTAGTGATTATTACATTCAAAATTTAGAAGAAATGTTTATAATAGGGGATGAAATAAAACTAAAAATTTTAAGTATAAATCACCATACAAAAAAAGCAACGCTTTCTTTTAAACAAATAAGACCTAAATACTTAAAAAGTCCTTTTTCTTTTAAATTAACAGAAACAGAAAATGGTTTTAAAAATTTATTAAGATTTACAAAAAACGAGGTAGAAAAATGAAAAAAATAACTTTAAATTTAAAAAATGCAATAAAAGAAGAAGAAATTTTAAAATTTCAAGATCAAGTAACTAAAATTAATGATTCAATGAATGATTTTTCTGCAGTTGGTTCTGATTTTTTAGGTTGAAAAGATTTACCAGAAAATAGCAATTGAAAAGAAATAAATGAAATGAAAAAAGCTGCTAAAAAACTTCATACTGATAATATTGAAGTTTTAGTAGTTATAGGGATTGGGGGTTCATATTTAGGAGCTAAAGCCGCTATTGATGTTATTCAAGGTATGTATCCTGGAATTGAAAGAAAAATGGAAATCATTTTTGCAGGTACTTCCATTAGTTCAAATTCTTTATATCAATTATTAAAATATGTGGAAAACAAAAGATTTGCAATCAATGTTATTTCCAAATCAGGAACAACAACAGAACCTGCTATAGCTTTTAGATTCTTTAAATCTCTTTTAGAATCTAAAGTAGGTGTTGAACAAGCACAAGAATTAATTTTTGCAACTACCGATGCAAATAAAGGAACATTATTTGAAATGGCAAAAATTAAAAAATACCAAAAATTCGTTATTTTAGATAATATTGGTGGAAGATTTAGTGTGCTTTCTCCTGTTGGTTTATTCCCTTTAATTTGTGCTGGAGTAGATATTGATGAAGTTCTTAAAGGTGCTGCAGAAGCTAATGAAATTTATAAAAATAGTTCGCTTGAAACAAATGATGCTTATAGATATGCTGTTGCAAGATTCCTTTTAGGTAAAAAATATAAAGCAGAAATGCTCGTTTCTTATGAACCTAATTTTGCTTTCTTTAATGAATGATGAAAACAATTATTTGGAGAAAGTGAAGGTAAAAATGAAAAAGGATTGCTACCAACATCTGCTATATTCTCAACCGATCTTCATTCATTAGGTCAATTTATTCAAGAAGGATCAAAAATTCTTTTTGAAACAATAATAACCTTAAAACATCCAGAACACGATTTAATAATTAATGAAGATGAAGAGAATTTAGATAAATTAAATTATTTAGTAGATAAAACAGTTCATTTTGTAAATAATGCAGCTTTTGAAGCCACAATGGATGCACACGTAAATGTAGGTAAAGTTCCTAACATTCACTTATTATTAGAAGATTCCAAAGAAAGAAGTTTTGGATGACTAGTAATGTTCTTTGAAAGAGCTTGTGCAATTTCAGCATACTTACTTGGAGTTAATCCATTTAATCAACCAGGTGTTGAAGTTTATAAATCAAATATGTTTAAAATTCTTGGTAAAAAATGAAAATAAAAATCATAAATCTTATACAGGTTTATGATTTTTTTATCAAAAAGTAACTTAACTTATTTAGTAAAAATTTGCTCTCAATTATTTATTTTGACTTCTGAATCACTAATAGAATTAAAGTCTTTCAAATCCATACTATTAATTGGAACCATAAAGGAAAATTGCAATATTTTGTATGAATTATTTAATTTTGTTTGTTTTAAAAATTTAAAATCAGTTTTCCTTTCTTTTGATTTTTCTAACCGAAAATTCATATGAAGTGTTTTGTTGTTATAATCAAAATAAATTGAATTAAACATAGGATAAATTCGTTTTAAAACATCATAATCTAGAGAATTATTTTTAACTATAGTTCCTAAAGATAAACTATCTTTTTTATCAGAAACATCAATATTTAATCCTGATTTTTTTATATTTTCTTGATTAAAATCAGAAGGAGCCTTAACATAAAAGTTTATAAGAACTGCTTCGCTTAAAATACTTGGTAATAAATTAATGTCATATCTAAAATTTTTATAATTCAATAATTTAACACTTAAAGCAAAATTATAATTTTCAAAATTAGAAATATTTAAGTTGTTTTCTATAGAAAATAAAGCATTTTCGCTATTTTTTGAAAATTCTAAAAATTCTTCTTTTTCTTTATTAGAATGATTTATATATTCATTATTAAAATAAATGTTGTGTTGTTTGTCGCTTAAAAACAAATTTTTGTTTTCAAAAGTATCTGAATTGGTTAAATCTATTCCAAAAATATTTTTTAGTTTTTCTATGTTCTTAAGGTTTTGATTATTAAAAGTATGAATATCAGGATTTCAATCATCAACTAAAGGTTCTGTTGTATAACGAAATTCTCCACCTTCAGAATCACTATGTATTTTCTTGTTTTCTTCTGTTTTAGAATTACAAGAAGTTATGGCAATAGATGAAAATACAAAAGCACTTAAATTGAGTAAAATTCATCTTTTTTTCACTTTCCCTCCTTATAATATAATTATACATAATTTGAATAAAATAGCATAATTAAAATAGAAAAAGTTCAAACTTTTTCAATTAAACTTTTTGTATTTTTCTATTTACTTTTATTAGTTGACTTTAATTCATCAATATTTACTTTAAATATTTCTCCTGTATAGACCAGATTTTTATCAGAAAATGAATCAAAGGAATTAATGTCCTGTATTCTTTCTGCTTTATATAAAGGAAATTGTGCATTTAATTCAAGACTTAGTTCGTATTCATTATTTTCTTTTTTATTTAAATAAAAATTAATGTTGTCAAAATTAGAATTATTTATAATGGTTACAAAAGGATAAGCAGTTAAACGATCGTTTCTTGAAATTAATGAATTTAAAGGTAAAAAGTCATATTTTCACTCATAAGTTTTAGAAGAATTACTATCTTTAATTTTTACTAGTAAATTATTAATTACGTAATTTTTGATTCTTTCAAATAAATTAGCATTTTTAATTAATGAATTAACATTGACTTTGGTTTTTGTATTATTTAGATTTTTAGATTCTTCTTCTAAAAGTGATTTAACTTTCAATTTAGACAAATATTCACTAAATTTTTCTTTATTTATACTGAAATTAAATAATTCATTATCAACATTGCCTTTTTCATTTATGTTATGTTTTCTTAATCCTGAAAAACTAAATATTTTTAAATACCTTGGAACACTTGCATTAACTTCTTCTTCATCTCTATTGTAAATTCCAACTTCTATATCTAATGTTCCTGCTAAATCATCTGCTTTAACACCTAAAACTTCATAATGAAATTTTGGATTATTATTATTTTCTATATTTCTTTCTAAAAATTTTGTTATTAATGAAGGATTTAGTTTAATTTTAGGATTTCTAAATAAGTCTTTTGCATTTGTGCCAGAAACTAAAAATTCATAATTTAGTATCGTTTCATTTTCACTTTTCGGTTGATTTTCTATATCTTGAAAACTCTCTCTATTTTCGTTATAAAGTAATAAACTTGCTATTAATGAAGGATAAAGTTCTTTTATTTCTGCTGACAATTCTTTTGCTCTTAAAAAGTTTTCTTTTTCAGTGTCTTTTTCTGTATTTTTGTTTTGAAAATAACTAAAACCTTTTAAAGAAACAAAAATATCTTTTTTGTTGTTTTTTTCTGTATAAAAGGAAATTTTAACATTATCTATTATTCCTACATTATTTTTTACATCACTAATTTCTTTAGAAAAAGTAGCTATAATTTTAGAAAATTTATGTCTAATATCATAAGGTAAACTTATGCTAGAACTTAAACTTTCTGTATCGTTATTTTTGAATCTTTCATAAAATGAAGATGAATCGTAGGTTTTATAAAAATCAATTACATTTAATGAATTACCAAGTTGGTCAATTGATTTCATTATTTCTTGCTCATTTTCATCTAAAATTTTGCTATTTTTTGTTCTAAAAATTGTATTTATTTCTTCTTTTATAGGGGAAATTGATATAGAAATATCAGAATTAGGTTTATTTGCACCGATTGAAATTAATTTATAATTTGTATTTTCTTCAAGATTTTCAATTTTAAACTCTCTTTTGTTTTCAATTGCTTTTGGAGTTACGTAATATTCTCTTGTTTCGGAAGTATCTAAATTTTTAAGAACAAAAGAAAAAGTTACATCTTTTTCAACATTTAAATTAAAACCTACTTCAATTTCAACAGAAGTTTCTTTAACATTTTTAAACTTTAAATCATTAACATCATATGAAATTACTTTAATTGGAGTGAATGGTGAAATATCAGATTCATTTTGCTCTTTTTTACAGGAAACAGCAACAATAGATGTTGTAACTATTGATGTTGCTAAAACTAAATTTATTAATTTATTTTTCTTTTTTATCATATTTTAAATATAACACTTTTTATTTTAAATTTATAAAATTTGACAAATTTCTTTTAAAATAAAAAGAATTAGATAATCTTTTATATAAAATTCATTATTATCTTACTTTTTCAATAAAAAAAAGTATAATTTAAAAAAGAAATTACAAGATGTTTTTATTAAATTAATAATTAATAATGAAAAGAAAGGAAAAAATGGCAAAAATTAGCATTTTTGGTTTAGGGGGATTAGATGAAAATGGAAAAAACTCCTATGTTATTGAAGTAAACAACTCTATTTTTCTAGTTAATGCAGGAGCAAAGGTTCCTATAAGTTCAACTAATGGTGTAGATACTTTAATCCCTGATTTTACCTATTTAGAACAAAACAAAGACAAAATTAAAGGAATATTCATTACAGATGGGAAAAATGAATCTTTTTCAGCAATCCCTTGATTATTGATGAAAATAAAAGGTTTAAAAATATTTTGTTCACCTTTTACTAAATTTTTAATTTTAGACAGGATTTCAAAGTATAAAATAGGACACACAGATTTTGAAGTTATTTCAATAACAAATGAAAAAATCGACTGTAATGATGCAATAGTTAAATCTATTCCACTTGCTGGATCAATGCCTGGAGTTTATGGATACAACTTTGAAACAGAAGATGGATCTATTGTTGTGATGCTTAATTTTGTTGTTGGATCTTTAAATATATATGGAACTACAAATTTAGATTATATTAAATCATCAATTGAATCTCCAAAAGGAATTCACACTTTATTAATTGATTCTGGAAGAGCTAATTATAAAGGAAAAGCCATTGATAAAATAGATGTGACTCCATCTATTGAAAATATTTTTTTCAAAACTGATCAAAATTCTAGAATTGTTATTGGTTCATTTGATGAAGAAATGGCCCTTTTACAAGAAATTTTAGATTTAGCTAAAAAATATGATAGACCTGTTGCTGTTTATGGTAGAACATACGGACAACTTGTAGATCTTATTAAAAAAATAAAATATGAAGGTCAATTTTTAAAATTACCTAAATTTATCGACTATAAAGAAGTTAATAATCATAAAAATGCTGTTGTATTAATCACCTCTACAAGTGAAAGACTGTATCAAAGATTCTTAAGAATTACAGAAAATAACGATGTATTTTTTAAATTATTAAGCACTGATACAGTAATTATGATTGCACCACCATTAAATGGTTTAGAAGTTCTTTATGCTATGACTTTAGATGAAATTGCAAGAATTACCCCTAAAGTTGTAGATATTACAGAAAATGAATATTATAGAATAAGACCCGCAAGAGAAGATATTTTCCAAACTGTTTCCAGTTTGAAACCTAAATACTTTATCCCTTTACAAGGACTTTATAGATATCTTGTGGTTGCATCTGAAATAGCAGCACTTGCTGGAGTTAATAAAAGTAATTCTATAATTTTACAAAATGGAAAAATAGCAACTTTTATTGATGGAAACTTATTTTCACAAAAAGGAACCCTAAAACAAGTTGGTGAAGTAATTATAGATGGTTTTGGAATTGGAGATATTTCTTCTGAAGTAATAAAAGAAAGAGAAACTCTTGCCCGTGATGGAATCATAACAATAACCAGTTTAGTGGAATATAAAACCAAAAAACTTCAAGGTGATTTACAAATAAATTCTTCTGGAATTATTTCTAAAGAAAACAAAAATATAATTCATGAAATAATAACTTCTGCTTTTTATCAATCTTTTTTAGATGCAGAAAAAATAGTTTTAAAAGATTTACAAGAAAAAATTAAAAAAATAATTAAAAAGAAAATTTTCAAAATTTTTGATAAGGAACCAATCATTGTTGTGGTGTTTTATGAAATTTAAAAACAGAAATGTTGAAAAAATTTTAGAAAATAAATTTCTTTGATTTATTATCATAATTATTCACTTAGCACTAATTGTTTTTGCATTTTTAAATATCAAAGGTTTAACTACTATTTATTCTTACACTATTGGTCTTTTATTTGGAAATTTAGCATATTCTTACTTTTTAATAGTTTTTATTTTGTGCATAATAAAACTAAGTACGCCTAAAATTATATTTATTAAAAATTTCAAAATAGACTTGTTTTTAATTAGTTTATTTTTAATTTTTGTAAATATGTTTGTTTCTTTTATAGTGCTTGAAGTTGTGCAATATGAAGGCAATTTCTATTTTAGTGTGGGTGCTAATGTTTGAAATCACAATTTTCAAGAGTGATGAAATACTTTAGCTCCTGAAAAAGTAAATTCATCTTTACCAAATTTAAATCACTTGGGATTTATCAATATTTTTCTTTATTCTGTACTAAAATCCACCACTTCAGTAATAGGGGTTATTCTTGTTCCTCTTGTAGCATTTATAACTTACTTATTGGTAAAAATATTGATTTTTATGAAAAAAATGCCCAAAATTAAGAAAAATGAAAAAAATGAAGAAAAAATAGTAAAATTTAAAAAGAAAAAAATAAATCAAGAATCAACGGAGGATAAAGAAGGAATTTCAAAAGATGAAGTTAGTGTTAAGCAACATCAAGAAACTTATGACAATCAGAAAGTAATTGATGAAAATAAAGATAACCCATCTAAAAATAATTTAGACTTAAATGAGACTTTACCTTTTGAAAATCCTTTTGATTAATATATGGAAATAAAAAAAATGAGTTGAGAAGAAGCTCAAAAACACATTGAAAACGGAGTTGTTTATTTAGAATTTACAACAACTTGATGTGGAGACTGTAAAATGATGGCACCAGTGGTGCAAAAAGTTGCAGATCACTTTGATGAAAACTCAGGTTTAAAAATGATTAATGTTGATGCTGAAGAAGCACAATTATTTAGAAAAGAAGGAACTCGTTTTGAAGTTTTAAGAGTTCCTACTCACCTTGTTTTAAAAGATGGAAAAATTTTAAACAAAGGATTTGAATATTTTCCAAAAGAAGTCTTAATTGAGTGAATTGAAAACGCTCTAAAATAAGTACCTGAAGGTACTTTTTTTATTTATATTTTAGAATTTTTTTTATAAACATTTATAATTATAATTATGAAATTTTTTGAAAAACTAAAAACAAGATTATTCGGTTCAAAAGAAGATAAAGAAAAACTTAAAGAACTTGAATTAGAAAAGAAAAAAGAAAAATTAGAAAAGAAAATTGAAAAAGATTTAGAAAAGAAAATAATTAAAGAAGACAAAGTAGAAAGATACGTTGCTGGTTTAAAAAAATCCAATGTTTCTTTAACTGAAAAAATTATAAATTTACAAAATTCTTATAAAAAAATTGATGAAGAAATGTTTGAAGAATTAGAAGAAATTCTTATTATGTCTGACATTTCTTATTCGCTTGTTGAAGTGATTATTTATGAAATAAAAAAAGAAGTAAAAAGAGAAAATCTTAGTGATCCTAAATTAATAGGTGAAATTATTGCTGACAAAATTTACACAATTTATGCCAATAATTCAATAATTAACACTCAACTAAACATCGAAGAAAACCGTTTAAATATTATTTTAATGGTTGGTGTTAACGGTTCAGGAAAAACAACATCTATTTCCAAAATAGCAAAAAAATATTGTGACCAAAATAAAAAAGTTTTAGTTGCTGCTGGTGACACTTTTAGAGCTGCTGCCGTAGAACAATTATCTATTTGAGCACAAAGAGCAGGAGCGGATATTATTATGCCTAATCCAAATGAACACGATCCTGCTTCAATAGTTTATAGGTCTTTAGATAAAGCGATTGCTGAAAACTATGATTTATTAATAATAGATACAGCCGGAAGATTACAAAATAAAGTTAATTTAATGAATGAACTTGCTAAAATTAATAACATTATTCAAAAAAGAATACCGGAAGCACCTCATGAATCTTTATTAGTTATTGATGCAACTACAGGTCAAAACGGAATTTCTCAAGCTATGCACTTTAAAGAAGTAACCCCTATTTCTGGTATTGTTTTAACTAAAATGGACGGTACAAGTAAAGGTGGAATAATTCTTTCCATAAAGGAAAAACTTGATTTAGATGTTAAATTAATAGGTCTTGGTGAAAAAATGGAAGATTTAGAAGAGTTTGATTTAGATGCATTTATTTATGCTTTAACTAAAGACTTTATGAATAAGGAAAGCAATGAGTAATATCGAAGATAGAGATTTATTAATTAAATTATTCGATAAATATTCTTCATTATTAACACAAAATCAAAAACAAATTTTCCAGCTTTTTTATTTTGAAGATCTTTCATTGGCAGAAATTGCAGAAATTTGTGCCACAACAAGAAGTGCAGTTTTTGATTCATTGAAAAAAACAAAAACTAAATTAACTAAATTTTATAAAGAAATAGAGAAAGGAGAAATAGATGTTTAAACCTAATGTAAAAATAATAAAACATATAGAAAATAAGATAAAAAGTTTGAAAAAAATATCAAAAATATATTTTTGAGCAAACATTGCTTTTTCAGCATTAATTATTATCTTAAATATTTACTCTATAATTAGCGCTATTATCTATTTAGACTATGCTGCCACTGAGTTAGTTAAAGATAATTCAGAGATAGGAAGACACATAACTTCAAAAAGTCAATGAATTGAAATTTTAAAAACTCTTTCATATACTGCGATTTTTGTTGTATTTCTTATCACCATCTTTTTCCTAAGTTTATTTTTAGCTATATTTAAAACTTCTTTTCACTACAATCAATATAAAAAAGTCCAAAGACAGTTAACTTATTTACTCATAAAATATGAATCACAAGATGAAGAATATACCATTGAACAATTTAAGAAAGAATTAGAGTTAGTTGAACCTATACTAATTAACAGAAACAAAAAAAGTCTAAAAAAAGAATTAAAATCAACTCTATTGAAGAAGGTAAACTAATATGGAAATTGAAAAAAAATACAAGAAAATATATAATATTCTTTTTTCCAAAGTTTTTGTATTAAGATTTCTTTTCTTTACATTAACTTTTGTGACTTTTATTTTGGTCTTTTTAAGTTCTATGCTTACTGCTTATTTTTTAGCCGGAGTAGGAGAAAGATTTAGACCGGTATTGCCAGAACAATTCACAAACAGCGAATTTAGAAATAACTATGCAATTATAATTGCTTGATTATCTGCTTCAGGTAGTTTCATAACATCTATTATTTCTTTCTTTGCAATGCAAGCAAAATATAAAAAAAATAAAAAAGCTCTTACTACTATCAAACTAGAAAAAGCTCTTTATGATGCTAATCTTGGTCTGTACAAAAAAAACAAGCATAAAGGAGAAATCCTTTTAAAAAGATTATTTTTAATATTAAAATGAAACTATTTAGATAGAGAAAGTGATGTATCTTCAGAAACTATTCTCGCAAGTCAAACACATAAAAAATATGTATTAAAAAACCTAGAAAATATGGAAGAAAAGGAATTATTACAACTTGTAAATAAAACAAGAAACAAATATAAAAGAAAATTTATAATTTCATACTATTTATTTTTATTACTTAATATTTTAGTAATAGTTATGACTTCCTTAATGATTGTATTCAACTTATACTCATTAAGATTTAATCAATTTCCTGACATAAAAGGAACAGAAAAATCAATTTATTACTTACTAGAAATAACTTTAGCATCTGCTTTAACAACCTTACTTACTTCTATTTCTTCCTTTTTTGCCTTTGGAGAAAAAAGAGAAAAAATTAATAGTGATATTAAAGAGTTAGAAAAAAAATTAGAAGAATTTAAAACAGTTCCAATTGAAAATCTAAATGAATGAATTGAATCTATATCAAATTATGGAGAATTATTATAAAATTTAATATAATTAAAATATGTGATTACCGATAATTCAAATTATAATTTTCTTTTTATGAAATATAGCATCTGCTGCAATTTTATATAACAGAATTAAAAAACCTTATAAAACATTTAGAAAAACTCATGTATGAGGTAAAATAGAAAAATTCAATTTACTAACTTATAACACTTATGTTTTTGCTTCATTAGGTGGTTTAGTGAATGTAATTTATCAATTATTCAATAACCATTTTTCTTTATCTGTTGCTGTTTTCTTAACATTATTTTCTACTTTAATTTATATTCTTTCTGTTTCCTTTTATAGTTTAGAAATTTATGTATATTTTAAAGTAAAACAAAATCCTTTATGATTATATAAAGAAAAATAATTTTTTTATGATATATTCATTTCTTAAAAAAGCTAACATTTTACTGCTAGCTTTTTTAATTTTTATAATGAATTAAAAACAAAATTTTATTTTTTTTACTTCATTTAATAAAAAAATAAAAAATTAATTTAATTCTTCTAGAAATTTTATAAATCCAGATGTATTTAATCAATAGCTTCTTTTGTTTGTTTTTAAAATTTGAACTATTTCTTTTATTTGATTTATTATTTTTGTGTCTTTTTGTTCTTCTAATTTAGTTAAAAATTCATCAAGAAGCATATTAGAATATGATCCATCTAAAAAAGAAATTATATATAAATTTTCATGTGGATTATCTACAGAAATATTGTAAATCAATTCTCTCATTTGTTTATCTTGAGCACCACCAGAATCTTTAAGATGCTTTGCTTCTAAAACAAAAATTTTTTCTTTGAATTTAAAAGCAAGATCCAACATTTTTCCTTGACCACCAAAATCGATTGTATAACCTAAATTTTGATTTAATAAATCAATTGTAAAATATTTTTTACTAAATTTAATTCAAGTTTTTAGATTATTTGAATCTAAAAATTCCTTTATATTATTACTTTGAGTATAACTAAATTTATTTAAGTAATAAATTAATTTCTTTTCCGCTTTATTCGATACTGCTCTTTGTGAACCTTTATCAATTAGTGCTTGAACAAAATGACGATCTTGTGTTTGTTCCACATTTCTTTTCTTTAAATACATATCTACAATTATTTTTATGGAATTAATATTTAATTCTTTATTTTTAGCACTTATATCACAAGCGGCTAAAAAACAATTAAATTCATTTTTTGTTCCGTAATAATCATTTACTAAACTTAAAAGTTCCTGATAATATTTTTGTGATTTAAATGTTTTTATATTTTTTAATGTTTTGCTAATTTGTTTATTAATTTTTAAATATTCATCTATTTTTGGATTAACTTCAGTATGTGAATATCAATTTTCTATTTTTTCTTTATTTTTCTCTAAAGAACAAATTTCTAATAATTTTAAATTATCAATCATTTTCTATTTCCTTATAACACTCTTCCATTATTCATCTTGCTAATTTAAAATCAAGTCTCCTTCTTCTAATTCCGTCTTTTCTATTTCCTTTAAACGCTGTTAAAATTAAATCATTAGTTTTTTCTCTAATATAATTTAATCTTAAATTACACAATTCAATAAATTTTTCTTTTTTTCTTTCTTGTATATCTATTTTTATTAAACTAATATGCCTTGAAGAAGTTGATATTTTATTTTTTCAATCATAATCTATATTCTCTTTAAACGCAAACTTAATTAAGTTATTTTTATTAGTGCTATCAATAGCCCTAAGTCCTAACCACCCCTGTTGATTATTGAATTCAATATTTATTTTTTTATTAGGTTTAAATTTAAAATTAAAAAATTCTTTTAAATTTCAAACTTTTTTTTCTCCTTTATAAATATCTATTTTTGCTAAATCTTTTTCTTTTGAATCAAAACAAACAACACAAATAGGAACTTCTGTATCTACAAAAGGATTCTCTTCAATAATTGTAACTAATTTTAATTTATTAAAAAATTTAAAATTAGAATGTAAAAAAGATTCAGGAATAATTGCAACAACATAATCATTAGCTTCTAACATTTTTTCGAGAGCTATTAAATATAAATCATCATAATTATTATTTGAAAAATATTTGAAATAATCAATTTTCATTCTAGTAGCTGAATTTTTAGCTAAATATGGTGGATTTGTAACAATAATGGAATCTTTTTTATAAGGAATAAATAACAAACTATCATTAATTTCATATTCTAATTTATTATCTATATCCAAACCTATAAATTTGCAATAACCCCATTCTTTTAAAGTTGAAAAAATATCTCCATGACCAGCAAAAGGATCATAAATATTTTGTCTATTGCTTAATTTTATAAAATCTAAAACCTGTTTTTTTAATCAACTATTTTTTTGAGTAAAATATTGCCCTAAACTTTTCTTTTTATAACTTTGTGTCATAAAATAATTTTATAATAAAATTTTAAATTTGGAAATAGTTATTTGTATAAATAAGAAATTTTTCAGTTCTTTTATAAAAACATTTTTTGTATTATAATTATTTAGTAATTTTATTACAAAACAAATAGGAGTGATATGAAAAATAAAGAAAATACTCAAGTTGAACTTACAATTAAAGAAACAAAAATTAAAAAAGTTATTGGTTATGCTTCTAGAGAAAACTTCTTTATGTTTTGATTGCCTTTTATATTATTTGCATTGTTTTCAATTTTTCACGGAATAATTTATGCTGTTCTTCCTTTAGAAAGACAAAATTCATATAAAGTAGCATATTCAATTATTTCATCAATAACAATTTTAATATCTATAATTTTATTGATATTTTTTATAGTTAATTTTGTTAATAATAAAAAAGCTTTAAAACAACTAGGAAAAAAAGCAGGAGATGAAGAAATTCAACTTTCATTATCTAAAAACAAATCAATAAGAATTTCTACATTAAGTAAATATTATGCTGCATTAGATGCAATTGAGCAACTTGATAAACACGAAAGATATTTAAAATGAGCTAAGAAAAATTCAAGCTTCTTCGATTTTCTTTTTGTGTTCTAAATAAAACAAATAAAATAAAAATAAAGGAATTTCCTTTATTTTTTTCTTTTTAAGATTATTCTTTTTACTATTAATAAGGTAATTATAGGAAGAATTAAAATGATTGCAATAGATAAGAAAAATAATTTTAAATATCCTTTGTTCATTTTAATCTTCATTTGATCAATTTCTGTATCTTTAACTATTTGATAACCAAAATAATCTTGTATATCATTTGTTCTTTTTTTTCTAGCTATTGTTAATGTTGCTCAAATAACTATGTTTCCCAAAATAATTAAAGAAAGAATTATTGAAAGTAATTGTGGATTAGGACTTAAAGCACTAATTCAAGCTTTAAAATTTAAAAATATATCGTGATAATTTTTATCTTTAAAATATCATATAAATAAGGTAAAAATTCCCATATAAAAAATAGAAAACACTAAAAATCAATTGTGATGAATTTGTTGTTTTATTAGTTTTTTATACAGCTGAGCTATAAATGTAGGAATAGCTTGTGTATTTTTTTCTAATTCTATTCTATAAAATTTTAAAGCTTTTTTAATAGAAGAAAATTCAATTAACTTCATTATAAATTTAAAAAAAGAATATGATAATAAACCAACAGGAATAATCAATCAACTTCAACTATAATCTCTATCAACAATTTTCATTGCTTTAAAACTATTTGTTGCAATAAGTGTTATTAAAATAGAAATTATTAATATCATTATTGAATAAAATAAAATCATAGATAGTATTATTTTGTTTTCAAGAGCGAAAATTTTATAAGCACCTGTGGGAATTACATTTTCAGGATCTTTATAACTGTTTTTATATTTTAACTGTCTTTTCTCTGTTTCTGCAACTTTAAAATGAGTAAATCTAACGGTTTCAGTATTATTTAATGGTGTTATTTTCATTATTTTTTACCACCATTGTTGTCAGTTTTTAAAATTGCTAAAAATGCTTCTTGTGGTACTTCTACAGAACCAATTGCTTTCATACGTTTTTTTCCTTCTTTTTGTTTTTTTAGAAGTTTTTGTCTTCTGGTCGGATCTCCACCATATAATTTTGCTGTAACATCTTTTCTATAAGCTTTTATTGTTTCTCTAGCAATTACCTTTGAACCAATTACTGCTTGAACAGGAACTTCAAAGGATTGACGTGGAATAACTTCTTTTAACTTTTCAGTTAGTTCTCTTCCTTTATTATAAGCAAAATCTTTGTGTACGATCATTGAAAGAGCATCGACTTTATCTCCATTTAAAAGGATGTCTAGTTTAACTAAATTTGATTCTCTATATCCAATTAATTCATATTCAAAAGAAGCATAACCTTTAGAAATAGATTTTAATTTATCAAAAAAATCAAAAATTATTTCTACTAAAGGTAATTCATAAATAACTCTTCTTCTATTGGCATCTATAAATTCAATATCAACATAAGTTCCTCTTTTATTTTGTGATAATTCCATAATAGAACCTACATAATTTTCAGGAACTATAATTGATGCTTTAATATAAGGTTCTTCGATTTTTGAAATAAATGTTGGATCAGGTAAATTAGAAGGATTAGCGATAATTTCCATTGAACCATCAGTTTTATACACATGGAATTCCACTGAAGGAGCAGTAGCTATTAAATCGATATTAAATTCTCTTTCTAATCTTTCTTGTAATATTTCCATATGAAGCATTCCAAGAAATCCAATTCTATAACCAAAACCAAGGGCTTTTGAGGATTCTGGTTCAAATGTTATTGAAGAATCTGATAAAGAAATTTTTTCTAAAGACTCTTTTAATAAATCGTAATCCTTTCCATCTATTGGATAAAACCCTGTATAAACAACAGGTTTTAGTTTTTTATAACCAGGTAAAGCACTATCTGCTGGATTATCAACTAAAGTAATGGTGTCTCCTACAGAAATATCTTTAGCATCTCTAATAGAAGCAGCAATTCAACCAACTTCACCAGAAACTAATTCTTCCTTTTTTAATTCAGCAGGGGTTCTAACTCCTAATTCAACCACGTGGAATTTTTTTCCTGAAGAAAATAAAAAGAAATTATCTCCGACTCTAATTTTTCCTTCTACAATTCTTACTAAAAGAACAACGCCTTTATATGGATCAAAATAAGAATCAAAAATTAAAGCTTTTAAAGGTTTATTATCATCTGCTTCTTTAGGTGCAGGAATTTTACTAATTATTGCTTCTAAAACTTGATCAATATTTTGACCAGTTTTAGCGGAAATAAGCACACTTTCATCAGCAGGGATTCCAATAACATTTTCAATTTCCTTTTTTACTCTTTCTGGATCAGCAGAAGGTAAGTCAACCTTATTAATTATTGGAATTATTTCTAAATTATTATCAATTGCCAAATATACATTAGCTAATGTTTGAACTTCTATTCCTTGCGTAGCATCAACAAGAAGTAAAGCTCCTTCTGTTGCTGCTAACGATCTAGAAACTTCATAAGTAAAATCAACATGACCAGGAGTATCAATCAAATGAAAAGTAAAATCCTTGTACTTTAGTTGTACAGCGTTTAATTTTATTGTAATTCCTCTTTCTTTTTCCAAGTCCATTGAATCTAAATGTTGAGTTTTTAATTCCCTTTTAGCAACAGCACCAGTTAATTCTAGTATTCTATCAGCTAATGTTGATTTTCCATGATCAATGTGTGCAATTATACAAAAATTTCTTATATTCTCTTTCTTCATATTTATAAATTTTACAATATTTTTATAAAACAAATATTAAAAAAGAACCTTTTCTTAAGGTTCTAAAAATTAGTTTGTTGTAGTAGTGCTTGGATTGTTAGTTGAAGTTTATGCTTCTTTGTTAGAATTGTCTTTATTTTTATCATCTTGAATTCTTTGAGTTGTAGGAACAGATGGATTTACAGAATTATCTCTTTGCACTTTTTGAACAATTAGTCAAACAGAAGCACCTAAAAATACAGCAGATGCAAATCCTAAGAAAATTCCTCAAAGTCATCTGTTATTTCTTCCTTGTCTTGTTTTAGCTTTTCTACTTTCTTTTGATTTTTTTTGAGATTTTTCTTGTTTTACTTCTTTTTCTTCTAACGTCATTTCTTTTTTCATATTACCTCATTAATTTAAATATATAAAATTATAACATTTTTATTATTTATTTTTATTTTTTTCTGTTTTTTGTAGATAAAATTATTCACTACAAAATAAAAAATCTCAAAATTTTGCCTTTTTTTTATTCAAAACATAAAAAAATAAAAAATTTTTAAGTGCGTTTATATAATATAATCGAAATAAATTTAAATTTATTCATAAAAACAAGGAGGAAAAATGTCAAGATATTTTACTATCAATGTTTCATGTGCATCATGTAAATCAAATATTGATAAACAGTTTCAACAATATCCTGAAATTAAATATTCACTTAATTTAATGGATAAAATGTTAAAAGTAGATGCAGATGATGAACTTTATCCAGATGAATTAATTATAAAATTAGCAAAACAGGCTGGATATGATGCTGAACCATACTAAAAAATTTTGGTCAAAATTTTTAAGATGAATTTGAACCCCATTTAACAATATGGTAATTCAAATTATCATCTTTATCCCTTTTTTCTTAGTTATTTTAACTAATATAATTGGTGCAATTAACAATAAACACGAAATTATTTATAATAATCAACAAAATTGAGTTTTTATAGTTTTAGGGATTCTTGCAACCTTTATAGTTTTTGTAGTTTCTGTAGAATACTTCAAAAACTATGTAAGACTATTTAAAGGTGTAATGAATATGAACCTTTTAATTGCAATCGGGGTTCATATATCTTATTTTTACTCATTAATAATGACTTTATATACTTTATTTTCTAAAGATGGTGGATACTACAAAATAGAAATGTATTTTTGAGAGGTTCCTTCTGCTTTGCTTCTTTTTGTGTCCATTGGACACTATTTAGAAAATAAATTAATGAGAAAATCAAGTATAGGAATTAAAGAATTATTAAAATTACAAAATCGCTATTCAATGCTTGTTTTAGAAGATGGAACAACTAAAAAAGTATCAACAAGTACTTTAAAAGTAGGTGATGTCATCATTTTACCAAAAGGGCAAAACGTGCCTATTGATGGAATAATTTTAGAAAATACTTCTGAGTTAGATATGGCAGCAATTAATGGTGAACCTTTACCAAAAACCGTGCAACCAGGGGATTTTGTGGTTTCTGGTGCTATCAATTTAACTGCTTCACTAAAAATTCAAGTACAAAAAACAGCAAGAGAATCTACTCTTGCTAAAATCATTGATAAACTTGAAAATATAGTTGATTCAACTTCGAAAATACAGAGATTAGCTGATGTAATAGTTAAATATTTTATTCCTGTTATTTTATCAATTGCTCTTATAAGTTTTCTTGCTTGAACAATTTCTTTATATCTAATTGATTCTAAGTATTGACCTTCTTATTTAGAAAAAGATCTACAACCAATTTATTATGGAATAAAAATTGGCGTAACTGTTGTTGTTATAGCTTGTCCTTGTGCTTTTGGAATTGCGGCTCCTGCTGCTATTTATTCTGCAAGCGGACTTGCAACAAAAAATAAAATTCTCTTTTCTTCTGCTGATGTTTATGAAAAACTTAAAAAAGCAAAATACCTAATTTTTGACAAAACAGGAACATTAACAAAAGGAAAACCTGAAATTGTTAAAGTTTTTGGAGATAGCAATTTTGAAACAATTGCTCAAAGTTTAGCTAGCAAATCTCACCACCCTTTATCTCAAGTTATAACTAATTATAAAAAATTTAATCCCGTTTCTATTTCTAATGAAAAAGAGATTCCGGGATATGGAATCATAGGTGAATTTGAACAAAGTCAATACGAACTTGGATCTTATAAAAAAATGTTAGAAAAAGGTTTTATTGACGAAGTAAAAATCAATTCTTTTGAAGCATATAGTTATGTTGTTCTTTCAAAGGACAATAAAATAGTTTTTGTTTATGCTCTTGGTGATCAAATCAAGCAAGATGCTAAAAAAATAATAGAAAAATTTCATAAACTCGGATTAGAAGTAGTTATTGCTTCTGGAGATAATAAAGAAGTTGTAAAACAAATTGCATCTGAGTTGAATATAAAGGAATTTTACGGACAATTGCAACCAGAAGATAAACTCAAATTAATAAGTGAATACAAAGAAAAAGGTGAAACTATCTTTGTTGGAGATGGCCTAAATGATATTTTAGCTATTAAACAAGCAGATTTAGGAATTGCTTTTGCAAGTGGGTCTGATTTGGTAAATAGTACAGCCGATATTTCATTAATGACTAATGAATTATATGCTGTTTATCAAGCAATTTATTTAGCTAAAAAAACATTAATGGTTATCAAAATGAATTTTATTTGAGCTTTCTTATTTAATTCACTTGCAATTCCTTTAGCTATTAGTGGATTAATTTTTCCTTGAATAGCTGCTCTTATAATGATTCTTTCCAATATTTTACTTTTAGTAAATACACTATACTTTAAAAGACATACATCTAAAAAACTCAAAACTATTGTTGAATAATTTATATTTGGATAAAAATTGTAAATAAACAATAATTTAAAAACAAAAAAATGAATTTTTTCTATTTTTTTTATATAATTTAAAAATAATAGAATATCGATGACGAAGACACGTTCAAAGAGTTAAAGCACTAGAGAATTGACGGTTGGTGCAAGTCAATCTGGATCCTTTGAATATCACTTCCGAGACCTAACAAGGCGTTTGGTTCACGAAACGAACAAAAAAGAGAATCTGATTCAAGGTGGTACGTTAGTCCTTGAATGCAGATTTTTATTTTATTTAAAAAGGAGTAGTTATGGAAAAACAATATAAAGATACTTTAAATATGCCTCAAACAGATTTTGAAATGAAGGCAAATTTAGTTGAAAAAGAAAAAAAATACAGACAATTCTGACTCGAAAAAGAAATTTACCAACAAGTTTTAAAGAAAAATAAAGGTAAACCACAATATGTTTTACACGATGGTCCACCTTATGCAAATGGAAACATCCATTTAGGACATGCTCTAAATAAAATTATTAAAGATATTATAGTTAGATATAAAAGTATGAGTGGTTTCTACTCACCTTTTGTAAATGGTTGAGATACTCATGGTCTACCTATTGAGTTAAAAATGCTACAGAATTTGAATAAAAATCAAAAAGATTTTTCTATTTTAGAACTTAGAAAAGAATCAAAAAAATATGCTTTAGAGCAAATAGAAAATCAAAAAAATCAAATGCAAAAATTACAAATGCTTAGTGATTTTAAAGAAATTTATATAACATTAAGACCTGAATTTGAAGCAAAACAACTTGAATTACTTAAAAAAATGGCTTTAGATGGTTTATTAAGAAAAGGATTAAAACCAGTATATTGATCACCTTCAAGCCAAACAGCTTTAGCTGAAGCTGAAGTAGAATATGCAGAACACAGATCTCCTTCAATTTATGTTAGTTATCTTGTTACAAAGGGAAATTCCTTTATAAAAGAAAATGATAATCTAATTATTTGAACAACAACTCCTTGAACTTTAATTGCTAACTCAGGTGTTGCTATTGGGCAAGATTTTGATTATTCTAGAGTTCAAGTACAAGAAAAAATTTATATAGTAGCAACTGAATTGGTTGAAAAACTTGCAGCAGAGTTTAAATGAGAATCATATAAAATTCTTGAAACTACAAAAGGGAAAGAATTATATGGAGCAGAATACATAAGACCTATAAAAAGAGATTTAACTGGTAAAGTGGTTTTAGGACATCACGTAGAAATCACAGCAGGTACTGGTCTTGTTCATATGGCTCCTTTATTTGGTGAAGATGACTTCTTAATTGGTAAAAAAGAAAATCTAGATATGATAATGCACGTTGCTGATGATGGAACTCTAAATAAAGAAGCAGAACAATATGAAGGAATGTTCTATGAAGACGCTAATAAAGAAATAGGAATGTTTTTAGAATCAAAAGGTGAATTATTAAAATTACAATTTATAAAACACTCATATCCACATGATTGAAGAACTAAAAAACCTATTATATTTAGAGGAACACCACAATGATTTGTTTCAATTGATAAATTTAAAAATAAAATTTTAGAAGCTATTGATGAAGTTAAATTCTTCAATGAATGAGGTAAAAAACGTTTATCAAAAATGATTGAAAATCGTGCTGAATGAACAATTTCCAGACAAAGAACTTGAGGAGTTCCAATCACAATTTTCTATGATAAAAACAGAGATCCTGTGATTAACGAAGAAATTTTTGACTATGTAATTAATTTAGTCAAACAAAACGGAAGCGATGTTTGATATGAAAAAGAAGTTGATGATCTTTTACCTGAAAAATATAGAAATTTAGGTTGAACAAAAGAAAAAGATATTATGGATGTTTGATTTGATTCTGGTTCTACTTCTATAGGAGTAGAAATAGAAGGAACAACAAAACCTTTTGATTTATACTTTGAAGGTTCAGATCAATATCGTGGTTGATTTAACTCTTCTTTAATTAATTCAGTAGTTTATAGAGGAACTGCTCCATATAAAGAACTGCTTTCACACGGATTTATTGTTGATGAAAAAGGACAAAAAATGTCTAAATCTCTTGGTAATGGAGTTGAACCAATTGACCTAATTAACAAACACGGAACTGATGTTTTAAGACTTTGAGTTTCCAACAGCGAATATTCTGATGATATTTCTTATTCAACTAAAATTTTTGAACAAAACATAGAAATATACAGAAAAATAAGAAATACAATTAGATTTTTACTTGGAAATATTAATGATTTTGATTATGAAAAAATTGACAATATTCAACTTGAAGGAATACATGAATTTATTGCTAATAAAATTAATAAGTTAAATAATGAAATTATTAAGCACTATAATGACTTTAGATTCTTGTTGGTTGTAAAAGAAATAAATAATTTCATTATTGATTTTTCTGGATTTTATCTTTCTATAACTAAAGATAGTTTATATGCAGATAAAAAAAATTCGCCAGAAAGATTAATGATTCAAAAAAACCTTTACAACTTAACTCAATTACTTTTAATTTCTTTAGCTCCTATTTTACCAACAACAACCGAAGAAGCTTATTCTTTCTTTAAAAAAGAAAATAAACAAATTTCAATTCACTTAGAAGACTTTTTAAAAGAGAAAAAAATTGATGAACAAATAGATCAAGAGTGAAAAGAGTTCTTTACACTTAAAGATGAAATATATAAATTAATTGAAGAACAAATTAAAAATGGAGCTATCAAAAGACAAAATGAAGCTAAAGTTTATATAAAAACAGACAGTGAATTTATTAAAAAAATTAACTTAGTTAAACTCTTAATGGTTGGTACAGTGGAATTTGCAAATGAAACTAAAGTTACTGCTTTTGATTCATTAAAATGTCAAAGATGTTGAAATCACTTTGAAATGACTCAAATTAAAGATGACATATGTTTAAGATGTTTTGAGGTTTTAAAAGATGGACAAAATTAACATTTTTTTCAAGAATTGAAAAACAAAAATTTTGAGTTTTAATAAAAAAAGATTAATAATTAATGCACTTATTACTTTTGGTGTTTTATTAGTTTTAACACTAATTGATCAATTAACTAAAAATCTTATTTTTGAACATCAATATTTTCAAGAAAGAGCTGAATGAATTGATGGAAAAACCCTTTATAATTATGGTTTTATTGGTTTTAGACCTTTATTACATAGAGGTGTAACTTCAGGATTAAATAAATATTTAGGTTTTACGTTAATCCATATTTTCAGTTTATTAATTGTTATTGTTGTTCCTTATTTTATGGTTTTTTCTAAAAAATATTACACATTAGTATTTTTAGGATTTTTATGAGCAGGAACTTTTGGAAATATGCTTGACCGTTTTATAAATCAAAATGGAGTTAAAGATATTTTATTCTTACCATGACACGATAACGGAACATTCAACTTTGCTGATACCTTTATCGTAATTGGTTCCATAGGTTCAACTATAATTTTACTTTACACAAGCTTAATTGAACCTTACTTTAACAAGAAAAAAAATATTAATAATAAAAATGATTTTACAAACAATAGTAATAGTGGAGAAAACCAAACTTTAGATTCAAACAAATCAGAAGAAAAAGAAAACCCAGAAAACTAATCTGGGTTTTTTATTATATTAAAATCTCAATTCGTCCATTCTAATATCAATATATCATTATCACTTGTTTTGTTTTTATTATAAAATTCTTGAAAATATTCATTAGATACAAAAAATATGTTACCTTTATAAATATTATTTATTGTTTTAAAATTAAATCTTATTTTTAAATTGGGTATAACTTCATAATCTATATAGTCATCTTCTTTCATTTTATTTATTTTATTAGCAGGGAGTTCAAAATCCCATTCTCTCTGCTTTATTAACTTATTAAAAAGTATAAAATTCTTATCACCATTAAAAGAAAACTTTATTTCTCTATTTAGTAATTTATTTTGTTCAATTAAATCTTCTAATGATTTTGAAAATTTAATTACAAAATTACGAGATTTAGGAGTAAATAATTTAAATATTGAAGGAACAAGTCAAAAACCTTGCTCTGTTTGATTCACTTTTATTCTTTCTAAAGATTGTTGTTTCATAATAAAATTATATTAAATTTCTAAGAAAATTATATATTCCTTCTTCATCGTTACTATTCGTGGTAAAGGTTGATTTTTCCTTTATTTCTTCTTTTGATTGCCCCATTGCTACTGAAAATTTAGCTACTTCAAACATAGAAACATCATTGTCTTGGTCTCCAAAAACCAAGGTTTTTTCTAAATCTATTTTTTCTATTTTAGAAAGGATTTCCAATGCTTTTCCTTTTGAAGAATTTTCAGGCATTATATCAATGACTTTTTCTTGAGAGTTAATTAAATAAATATTGGTTACTTTTTCTATTTCTTTTTTGAAGTTAGTTATATTGTTAGGTTCAGAATCTGATTTAATAATTAAAAATTTTATAATGCTGTGATTTTGAATATTAAAATAGTTTTCTTTTAAATTGTTGTATTGTGAAAAAACGATATCAAACCTATATTTTTCTTCTTTAGAATCAACTGTATTTTTTAATCAGTTAAATCATTCCGGGAACTCTTTTTTACTGTAAAAACCAAAAATTTTCTTTGTTGTGTAAATTAAAAAAGTTATATTATTTTTAATTAAAATACCAAAAATTTCTTTTGTTTTTTCTTTATTAATAGGATTTTCAAAAATAACTTTGTCTTTTTTAAAATCATAAATTAAAGAACCGTTACAACTAACAATGGGGAAATCAGAATTTATTTTATAGTATTCTTCTTTTGCAAAATAATATGGTCTTCCTGTTATTATTGATGCTTTTATTCCTTTATTTTGTCTTAATTTTTCAATAATTTCTATACTTTTGTTAGTTATTTTCTTTTGTGAATTTAAAAGAGTTCCATCTAAATCAAAAAATATGTTTTCGATTTTTAACTTACTTATTTTGTCCATAATATGCGTTTGGACCGTGTTTTCTTGAATGGTGCTTTAATTGTAAGGTTTTATTAGCTTCTTTTTTATGTGGATCAATAATTAAAGTATTAATTGCCATTTTAGCAATTTCTTCAAGAGTTAAAGCTAAATCTACTGCTTTTTTTGGACTATCCATTGATCAAACAAAAGGTCCGTGTTCTTTTACTAAAGTCGCTTCTGTTGAAGCAAAATCAATTTTATTTTTTCTAAAATGTTCAATAATAACTAAACCTGTATTATGTTCATATGCTCCATTAATTTCGTCATCTGACAATTCTCTAGTACAAGGAACTGCTCCAAAAAAATTATCTGCATGTGTGGTTCCAAAACAAGAAATTTCTTTTCCTGCTTGAGCAAAACCAACAGCAAATGGTGAGTGGGTATGAACAATTCCTTTTATATTTTTATCTTCTTTATATAAAAGTGTATGTGTTGGAGTATCACTAGATGGTTTTAATTTAGAATCAATAACATTATTTTCCATATCAACAATAACCATATCATCTGGTGTCATTGTTTCATAACTAACTCCAGAAGGTTTTATTACCATATATTTTCTGTCTTTTGTGATTCCAGAAACATTTCCTCAAGTATGAATTGCGAGTTTGTACTTATATAGAAGCATATTAGCATCATAAACTTCTTTTTTTAATAATTCAATTTCTTCTTTATTCACCTTTTGCTCTCTTTCATTGTTTTTTATAAAATTCTAAAGCGCCTTTTATTTTATAAATGTTTTTTTCTTTTGATTCATCTGGAAAATTTTTTGATCACATTTCAATTAAAATAGGTACATTAAGGTCATTTCTTTTTATCTCTATTAATGATTTAGCAAAATTAACAGTTCCTTTCCCTCATCCTACTTCTTTAAATTTAGTAGGTAAAGTGTCTTTAAAGTGGAAAGCTACTATTTTTTCTCTTCCTAAAAATATTTCATTTTCTATATCTTTTGTAAATTGATTTAAATTACCTAAATCAGGATAAATATAGAAATTAGGTTCATTTATTTCTTTTAAAAAAGATAAACATTTAGAAATAGTTCCTGCAAAAGGAGTATCCATTGTTTCAAAAGCAAGAGTTATGCTGTATTTTTGTGCTAATTTAGCACATTTTTTCATTCCTTCAATAAACATTTTTTTAGTTTTAGAATTTGAAGTTTCATAATATACATCATAAGCTGCAATTTGAATAATTCTAATTCCTAGTTTTTTTGCAAGTATTATTGCTTTTTCCATTATTTCAAAAGCTTTTTCTCT
This sequence comes from Mycoplasma sp. AC157, assembly GCF_054343415.1. Lineage (NCBI taxonomy): Bacteria > Bacillati > Mycoplasmatota > Mollicutes > Mycoplasmatales > Mycoplasmataceae > Mycoplasma > Mycoplasma sp. AC157. The sequence goes on from NZ_JBTGVE010000006.1 coordinate 47,051, forward strand.
GGTTTCTTTATTTTGTGAACCAAAAGGGAATCTTCTGTGTGCACTTAAACACATGGAATTAAAATAAAAGTCTTTTTCAATTAATAATTTTCTTAAATCATTAATTTTTTGGTTATCCCATTCTAATCTTTCAAGTCTAAAATCAGATTCATCAACGCTAAATTCGATAAAGTCAAAACCAGCTGCTTTAGCTATATCTATTTTGTCGCTTCAATCAAATTTATTGTTAATTGCTTTTTCATATATTCCTACAAATCTTTTTTTAGTTTCAGTATTTTTTAAACTCATCTTTAAATTCCTTTGCAGCAAGTTCTGGGTTTTCTGCATCTCTAATAGATCTACCTGCTATAAAAATAAATACAGGAATATCTTTAAATAATTTAATATCTTCCACAGTAACTCCACCAGTAACTGTTACCTTAAATCCCATTGATGCTAATTTAGCAACTGTATCAATATCTTTTTGTCCTCAATTTACACCAGAAGCTTGTGCATCTCTTGAACGGTGTCAAACAATTTGTGGAACTAAAGATTTTTTTCAATTTTCAACTTGTTCTCAAGTGAAATTTGTTGTCATTTCGATTTGTAATTCTTTATTTTTCCCATATGTTTGTGAAAGTTTTACTAATTCATCCATTGTTGCATTTTCTGCAGCACAAATTGCAGTAACATAGTCTGCTCCACTTTCAAAAAACATTTTTGCAAAAACTTTCCCTGCATCTGCAATTTTTCCATCTGCAACTATTATTTTGTCAGGAAAAGCTTTTCTTAATTCACTAATTGCTTTTTTCCCTTCAGAAGCAAGTAAAATAGTTCCTACTTCTATAACATCAATATACTTTTCTGCTTTTTTTGCTGATTTAATAGCATCTTCAATTGTTAAATTATCAAGAGCTATTTGTAATAATGGTAATGCCATTTTTCTCCTTTTATTGTAAATATTTTTGAAAATCAGTTTTTGAAATAATTTCTAAAACTTCTTCTTTTGTCTGTGCGTTCATTATTGCTTTTAAATTGTTTTCATCTTCAAAAACAGCAACTATTTGTGGTAATGCTTCAGAAGTGTGTACTTCTGCACTTGTTGCTGCTAAAGCAATTAAAACTCTAACTGGTCTTGAATCGTTTTCAAAATAAACTGGTTCTTTTAAAGTAACTAATGAAAAACTGTTTTCATTAACTCCAGCATCGCTTTGTGCGTGTGGCATTGCTAAGTTATCTGCAATAATATAATAAGGACCGTGTTTTTGTGTGCTTTCAATAACAGCTTCATAGTATTTTTTCTCAACCATTTTTTTATCAATTAATGGTTTTATTGATAAATACACTGCTTCTTTTCAGTCTTTTGCACTTAAATTTAAATTAATTGTTTCGTTTTCTTTTAAAATATTTAATAGGTTTATTTTTGCCATTATTGAATCTCCAAGGCGGATTTAATAGCTTCTCTTATTTCGTTTTCATCCATTAAATTAGTTACACCTACAATTTTTGCTTTTTGATCGTGATTAAACATACTTGATAGGTGTTTTGATGAAATAATGATATCAACTGAATTAGTCATTCCTACTGATTGTCCCATAGATAAAGCATCTACGGTTGCATCGATTCCTAATTCTTTTGTAATTTTTTGTACTTTTAATTTTATAATCATACTGGTTCCCATTCCGTTACCACATGCTGCTATAATTTTTAAAGTTTTATTATTCATTTTTGCCTCTTTTCTTTTAAAAAAAGGTTAGCATAAACTAACCTTTCAGAATTAGTTTGTCACTAATGCTGGTTTTAATTTTAGAACTTTTTGTAATATTGTTGGTTTTGTTTGTGAACCGTTATCTACTATCATTCCCATAACAACCATAGCAATTATTGCTATAGAAACTAAAATTCAAGCAACAACAATATGATATGAAGAAATTCAAATTAATAACCCAAAGAATAAGTTTCAATCTGCCATTCCAATATATCCAGTTGCTACTGGAGAGATATGTGTTCCAAATCCATTTGAAATTGCTCTTGTTGCGAAGGAAATAATTATTATTTCTAAGAAACCAATTAGTCCAGGAAGGATTAAAGCCGCTTTTCAACCACCACTTGCATTTGCGTATACTCCCAATGAACCTGAGTTAAAGAATAATGTAATAAATAATGGAATTGCAACAAAAACAACTGATTGTCCTGGAATAGCTGCTAATCCAATAACAATTGCTACTCCTAAAAATTGTCCAATTACTCCGGATAAAAAACCAAATGTTACAGAGTTGATTGAGAATCCATAAACAGCTGCAACATCAACCGCAACAACTGCTCCTGGAATTATTTTTTCACTAATTCCGTGGAATGATTGTTGTAACTCTGTTATAAACATTCTAACCCCTGTAATAATTGCTAATAATGAAGCAACTATTTTTAGAGAACCACCAAAGATATTTAATACAAAGTTAGCTCCACCAAATGAACTATTTCATATTGCATAATCTTTTGTAAATTTAATTAAATCATTTTCAATAACTTTTGTATGATCTACAGCAATTAAAATAACAAATAATGTTGTAAATAATACTAAAATAATTATTGTTTGTGTAAAGATGTTATCTTCAAATATTTTTAAATATGAAGGTAATTTTTTATTTTCTGCTGAATCATTTTTGTTTCCAAAAAATCTTCCTAGTTTGTATGTAGTAGCAATTGCTCACATTTGTTGGTGTCCAACAGCAAATCCAGCATTTTGTGTTACTACATTTGTTCCTTTTACAGTTGAAGTTGAAGCAGTAGCTCAATAAACACCAAGGAAAATCCCTGACATAATTATTAATCCAACTTGTTCTCCAACTGTGATTGTTCCATCAAAAATTCTAAAGTCTCTAAATAAGATTGCATAGAAAATTGCTGTAACAACGGCTGCTTGTTGTAACATAACGTGCCCTGTAATCATTAAACTATTTGTGTTAGTTCATTTTTTAAGAGCAACCATAATAATATTTACAACAAAACCTAAAATAAATGCAAATGAGATTAAAGATGCATAGTTTGAAGTAAAGTCTTTTCCTGAGAAAAAGGCTTGCTGACTAGCAAGTGAGAAGTAAGGGTCTAAAGGAACGATTCCTACTGAATTTCCACCAATGTGACTTACTCCGTTAAATACAGGTTTTGCTAAACCAACAAGTGTTCCAGAACCTATTTGTAATAAAATAAATCCTATAACTGTTTTTAGAAAACCTATAAAGGATTCTCTAATACCCCTACCAATTACTAGATAACCAACAAAAGTTAAAGAACCTAATAATAAGGCAGGAAGTTTAAAGAAGTTATCTAAATATACTTTGTTTAATAAGAAGAAGAAAGCATCTAATCATGCTTGTCCACTTCATGCATTTGTGTGATTTGCAGCTTTTACTAATAAAGTAGTTAAAATAATTATTAAGTTAATTACTGCAAAAACAACTCAACCTACTATTAAACCTGTTTTTTTCTTTTTGTTTAATTTTTCGATCATTTTTTTACTTTCTTTTATTTTTATTATTTAACTTTTAAAGCTTTTTTAAGTTCTAATACCCGTGGATTAACTTTTGAAACATCATATGTTCTTTTTTCATCAAAAGTTAAAATTTCTCTTGGGTTATTTACAAGAATATCTTGAATTGCTTCATCACTAACACCTACTTGTTTTAATAGTGGGATGAATCTATCAAATAGATATCCTAAACCAAATGTTTGTTTACCTTTTTCAATTCCATAATGTCTTTGATATAGAATTCTTCCTGCATCAAGAGCCATAGTAATGTGTTTTTGGTATCCTTTATCAACTAAATATTTAATGTTTTCTGCAAGAGTTGCATCTGTGTAGTATTTAACTCTGTCAGGTCCATCAAAACATAAAGTAACTCCCAATTCTTTGATTATTTTTTCATAGTAATATTTATCTGGGTTTTTATTTAAGTGTGATAATTGAATTTTTCTTGGGTTAGCACCAAAATCAATTAAGTGTTGTGCTGCTTCATAAGCCATTGTTCCTAATTGTGTATGTACTAAAATAGGAGCCCCTGTTTCAATACTGCTTCTTGCTGCAATTTCTAAAGATTTTAATTCTAGTCTATCAATTGCTGCATATCCAGTACCAGCTTTAATAATTCCAGCTTTAGATTTAGATCTTTTAACTACAGGTCCACTGTAATTCATTTCATCCATACCAACTTCAATTTCAGCTTTTACCATTTCAACAATATCATCAATTGGAGCTAGTGATAATCATGAAGCTCCTTTGTCATAAAAGGCTGCTTTATGAAATCCTGTAGCCATAATAATGTTTGCCTTGCCTTTTAATTTTTCAGCAATTTCTAACATTTTATATACATCACGTCCTACATTAGGCGGATCCATTGTTACCATGGTTTTTCCACCTTTAGCAACAAATTCATCCATTTCTTTTAATGCTGCATCAACTGACATCATAACAAAATCAGGATGTTCATGTGCTTCTGGTCCATAATTTTTTATAAGGTGATCATGGCAATCTACCACTCCAAGTTCTTTTGGATCAATATCTCCAAGAACTGTTCTAGCAAATTTTTTCATTTTTCCTCCAATTCTTTGCAATCTTATTATATACTAATTTGTTCATATTTGTTCAAAAAAGTTCATAAAAGTTCAATCAGCAAGGCAAAAAGCGTAAAAACGCTTAAAATTTTCTATTTTTTGCTTCGTTTTTTTTTTTTTTTGTTTCACTGTATAATGTTTTTATTGATATATAAATCTTGAAAGGAGAAAATAATGTCATTTGAAAAAGAACAAATTAGAAAAAATAATTTAACTTGTTTCATATTATCAATAGTAAATATAGTTTTAATGTTTTTAATAACATTTTCTTTCTTATTTTTTAATTTATGAGCACTAGCTTTCAAAGGTTTGTTTTTATTGGTAACTTCTGCTATTTATATTACTTATTTGGTGTTTTTATTTTTATTAACATTAAAACTATCAGTTATATTTAATAACCCAAGTGCAGCAAAAGCTAAAACTGCTTGAATTCTTGCTGCAGTTATTCCCTTTGTTTGAATAGCTGCATTTATTCTAACAAACAGATGAATAGCAGAAATAGATTAAAAATATGTATAAACTTGAAAATTCCTAAAAATACAGTAAATTCCTTTATATTAGGAATTTTTA
>NZ_JBTGVE010000007.1:0-43507 GCF_054343415.1 Mycoplasma sp. AC157
GCAGATTTATTATAATTTCAAAAACACCACAAAAGTATGTGGTGTTTTTAAATTCAAGGTTTGCAAAGTTGTTTAATATCATCTTTATTAATAGGTTAAATTTTACAAATTTATATCTTTTTTATTATTTTAATATTTACTAATTTAACAAGTAAAGTATAAAGAGAAAAAGACTAAAATGCCTTAAAATAAAGTAAAATCGATAATATAAACTTTCAACTGGGAAAGAAAATAGTATAATTTAAAATTTTTATTTTTCTTTATTTTGAAAGTCCAATAATTTAGCTGCTTGTTCATCTAAAATAATAGTTACATCTTTATGTAATCTTAAAAAACTTGCAGGTAAATTACCAGAAATTTCTTCTGTTATCATTCTTTTAATTGCTTCTGCTTTGGAATTTCCAGTCGCAATTAAAAGAATTTTTTTTGCTTCTAATATAGTTCCAATCCCCATGGAAATAGCTGTTTTAGGAACTTCATTTTCATTATTGAAATATATTTTATTAGATTGAATTGTGCTTTCTGTTAATGTTACTTCTCTTGTCCTATCATAAATTTGAGAACCCGGTTCATTGAATGCAATATGTCCATTTGTTCCTATTCCTAAAATCATTAAATCAATTCCACCACTATTTTTTATTTTTTCTTCATAGATAAGTGAATTTTTTTTAATATCACCAATTCCATTAGGTAAATTAATATTTTTTTTAACAATATCAATATGATTAAATAAATTTTGATACATAAAATAATGATAAGAACAAGGATTTTCATTAGAAACTCCAACATATTCATCTAAATTAAAAGATGTGACTTTTGCAAAGGAAATTTCTTTATTTTTATACATTTTAATAAGATTTTTGTATGTTAAAATAGGTGAATTTCCTGTAGCAAAACAAATTTTTAAATCCTCTTTTTTAAAAATTTGTTCTTTTATTAAATTAGCAGTAAATTCTGCTACTTTTTCTTCATTATTTTTAATAAATATTTTCATTATTTCACCACTTCTCCATTTATATAAACTTTTTTTATTGAATAATTTTTTGAATCTAAAATTAAAAAATCTGCTAAATAATTTTCTTCAATTTTACCTAAATTTTGAATTCCAAGATATCTAAAAGCATTATATGAAGTCATTTTTACAGCTTCATTTAAAGAATAACCTAATTTTAAAATATTTTTAAATGCATCATGTATTACTATTCCTGAACCTGCTATTGTATTTGTTGCAAGTAATTTGATAACTTTTGCCTTTTTATAAACCACAAGATCACCAGAAACACTTTCTCCATCTTTATAATAAGCAGGTTTAATAGCATCAGAAATTGCAATAACTTTATCCACTCCCTTTATATCAATTGTGAATTTTACAGTCTCTTTTTTAATATGAATAAAATCAATAATCATTTCACTATAAACATTTTTATTTGATAAAGCTGCTTGCACTATTCCGGGATTTCTTGAATCAACTCCAGACATTGCATTTCACAAATGACAAACTGAATCACACCCGTTTTCAAAATATTTAGAAGCTAAAGTGAATGATGCGGATGAATGACCTATAGAAGGAAGAATTTCTTTCTTTTTCATAAATTTTAAAATATCTAAATTTGCCATTGTAGGATCAAAGGAAATTCTTTTCAATTTATTATTGGAAGCAAATAATAGTTTTTGAATTTTAAATTTAGTTGCTTTTTTTAAAAATTCAGCACTATGAGCTCCTTTTTTATCAAAATTAATAAAAGGACCTTCTAAATGAATTCCTAAATTTCTAGAAACTGTTTTTTCTACTAGGGACATTGAATTTAAGGAATCCAAAATTTTAGTTCATTGTTTAGACATTGCAGTAGGCATAAATGAAGTTGTTCCTAGTTTAGCTAATTTTTTAGAAACTTTATATAAAGATTCTTTATTATCCATAACATCATAATTTGCTATTCCATGAATATGTAAATCCACAAAACCAGGAACTATTAAATTACTTCCTTGTCCTTCTATTGGTTCTATTTTTAATATTTTATTTTTTTCTAAATAAATATTTGCATTGTCAATAGTATATTCTGGATTAATTATTTTGCAGTTTTTTATTATTGTCATATTTCACCTTATTTTATTTTACAATTTATCAACAAAATAAAAAAAAGTTGCATAAATTATGCATAAGAATTTATAAATATTCATTAAATTTCAAAAAAAATGCATAAAATATTTATTTTATTTCATTAAAGTTCAAAATGTATAATAATTTAATTGTTAAAGACTTATTTAACACTAAGGAGGAAAAGTAAATGTCTCTTTTCAAAAAAATTGACTTTAAAAAGATTGAAAAAATTCAATGAATATACATTTCACTATGAATTTTGTTTTCAATTTTACTAATAACTGTTGTTTTATTGCTAACTCTTTACACAAAACCAAATTTAAACAATGCTGAACTTCAAGCAGCAGCATTAAAAGTTAGAGCAGATGTAATTGCTTCTTTTGTTTTGGTTTTTGTAATTGTTTTCTTTGGATCAATTCTTTCAACTGTTATTATACATGGATTCTTTATTAAAAAAGTGAAAGGAGTAAAACAAAAAAATGAATAGTTTAAAAACAATGAATGCTGGAAAAGCAAGTTCAGGTTTTTTCAAAAAAATGTTAGAAAGACTTGGAAAAATTGGTACTGCTTTATTATTCCCTATAGCTATTTTACCAATAGCTGCTATTTTATTAAGAATCGGAGCTGATGTTCCGCAAGATACTACATTTTCTAAACTTATTCAAAATATTGTAACTCAGTCTGGAGATCTTGTTTTTTCAAATCTTTACTTGCTATTTGCTATTGGTTTAGCATTTGGATTTACTAAATCAAGAAGGGGAGAAGCTGCTTTTTCAGGAGCTGTTGCAATGTTTATAGTTGCAAAACTCGTTCCTATTTTAACTACAGCTTTATATTCTCAAATTAATTTAGGAGAATCTTGAGCAAAAGATTCAAAAACTATAGTGCTTGGATTTGAAGCGTTATTTAGAGGTAAATACGAAGCAATTCTTGGAAACAATGTTTTAAGTGGAATTATAGTTGGTTCTTTTGTTGCTTGAATTTATAATAAAACTAATATGGTTGAATTACCAAAAGTGCTTGGATTTTTCTCAGGAAAAAGACTAATACCTTCATTAGCTGTTGTTTTTGCAGTAATTTTCTCAGTTGTTTATTCACTAATTTTCCCTTGAGTAGCATTTGTAATATTCAAACTATCTAAATTGCTTTCTGATGCAACAAGTCCAGGAGAAGCAAATACACTTTCAGTCAGATTCACAAGAGCTTCTATTGAAGGGGTTTATGGTTTCTTAAATAGACTATTAATCCCTTTTGGATTACATCATATCCCAAATAATTTATTCTGATTCCAATTAGGAAGTTTTGCTAAAGAAGGTGGAAAAGCAGATGAAGTTGTAAACGGAGATATCTTTATTTTCTTACAAGGAGTTGCTAAAAACAACCCAGGTGGATTATTCCAATCAGGATTCTTCCCAATGATGATGTTTGGATTACCTGCATTAGTTGGAGCTTTTGTATATACAGCAGAAAATAAAGAACAAAAAATCAGAGTTATAGCACTTCTTGGTTCTGCTGCACTTGTAAGTTTCCTTTCAGGAATAACAGAACCACTGGAATTTGCATTCCTTTATGCATCACCACTATTATTTGTTGTACATGCTGTTTTAACTGGTATTTTTGCCTTTATAACAGGTGCATTTGGAATTCAATTAGGATTTGGTTTTTCAGCTGGATTGATGGATTATATTTTAAGTATTCCCAAATCACTTGCTATAATTAAAGAATCAGGATTTACTGGTGCAAATAAAGTATTTGCAAACCCAGGTTGAATAATTCCTATCGGTGCTTTAACAGCAACTACATATTTCTTTGTTGGAACACTATTAATTAAAAAATTAAATCTAAATACCCCAGGTAGAGGTACAGGAAAAATTGCTGATGAAGAAATAGAAAACCAAAAATCAAGCAAAATAGAACAAACAGATTCTAAATCTAAAAGTACTTTATCTAAAAAAGCAGTAACCATCATAAAAGCATTTGGTGGTTGAGAAAATATTGTAGAATACAATAACTGTTCAACAAGATTAAGATATATTGTTAAAGATGGTTCTAAAATCGATGAAAAACTGATGAAAAGCGCTGGAACTTTTGGATTAATTAAAATTTCTGAAAATTCATTCCAAGTAATTATTGGTGTTGAAGCAGAACTTTTAAATAACCAAATAACCGCAAACATCGGTGCTCCTTTAGAATAATTAAAAAGTTCAAGTTATAAAAAGACTTGAATTTTTTAATCAAATTCTTAAGTTATGAATATAATTAAAGCAATATGAATAAAAACATTTTAATTTTTGACAAGGATTTAATTGAAGAAATTGATAAAAAGAACTTTTCTATTTCTTCTTTTAAAAAAATTTGAAATTTTATCGAGAAAGAACCTTTTAACTTTATTAAAACAAATTCAACGGATTTATCTAAAAAATTAGATATTTCTCAATCTACTGTTTCGCGTTTTGCAACAAAAATAGGGTTTGCTAGTTTTAAAGATTTACAAATTTATGTATCTCAAAGAATTCAATATAAAAAAGATTTAGAAATAGATATTAAAGATGAAAATAATTTAACTTTAACTCAAGTAATGAATAATATAAAATCACATTATCTTTTTTCTTTAGAAAGCACTTTAACTAATTTAAATCTAGAAAAAAACATTACAGATTATATTAATACCCTTTTAAAATACAGGAAAATGACAATTTTCTTTGGTGTTGGAGAATCTGCTCTTGTAGCAAAATACCTTGCAACCAATTTAAGAAAAATAGGTTTTAATACTATTTTTATCAATGATATCCATGAATTTTTTTCTTTTAGTAACTTATTAAAAGACCATATGCATATTACTTTAATTTCTAAAAGTTGCAAAACATTAGAAATTAAACAAATAAAGGAGTATTTAGACAAATTTTCCATTGCTACAAGCATATGAACTAAAAATAGCAAAATAACTGTTACTAAAAATGTGCAAAACGTAATATTTTTAGATAGTATTGAACAAAATTACAGAATTGGTTCAATTGGTTCAAAAATTTCTGCCTTTATCATTGCAGACATAATTTTTACTTATTTAAGTTCCAAAATAGATCATAAACAAACTATTTTTGCCAAAATTGAAAACAACATTGACCAGTGAAATAATTTAAATATTAAAGATAAAAAATAACTATAATAATAAAAAAGTTTTATAATATTATTAATAAAAATAAAAAATAGGAGAATAAATGAAATCAACAGTTAAAAAAACAATTGATGATCTACAATTAAAAGGTAAAAAAGTTTTAATAAGAGTAGATTTTAACGTTCCAATTAAAGATGGTAAAATTACTTCTACAAAAAGAATTGTAGCTTCTCTTCCAACAATTAAAAAAGTTATTAGTGAAGGGGGAAAAGCAATTGTCTTTTCTCACCTTGGAAGAATTAAAGAAGAAGCAGATAAAGCAAAAAAATCTCTTCAACCAGTTGCTATTGAACTTTCTAAACAATTAAATCAAGAAGTTCTTTTTATTAGCGAAACTAAAGGAAAAAAACTTGAAGATGCAATTAAAAAATTAAAAGATGGGCAAATTTTATTATTTGAAAATACAAGATTTGAAGATTTAAATGATAAAGCTGAATCAAAAAATAATCCAGAATTAGGAAAATACTGAGCTTCTTTAGGTGATGTATTTATTAATGATGCTTTTGGAACCGCTCATAGAGCACACGCTTCAAATGTGGGTATTGCTTCTAACATCAAAGAATCTGCAATGGGTTACTTATTAGAAAAAGAAGTGAAAGCACTTTCCAAAATTGTTACAAATCCAGAAAAACCTTTTGTTGCAATTATAGGTGGGGCTAAAATTTCAGACAAAATCGGTGTTGTATCATCACTTTTAGAAAAAGCTGATAAAGTTATTATTGGTGGTGGTATGGCTTATACATTCAATAAAGCTTTAGGTTTTAATATTGGAACTTCTCTTGTTGAAGAAGATAAGATTGAGTTAGCAAAAGAATATTTAAATAAATACAAAAACAAAATTATTTTACCAGTTGATCACGCTATGGGTAAATCTTTTGAAGATCAACCAAGAATTTTAAATGACTCAAATCCTTTACAAATTCTTGATAACACAATGGGACTAGATATTGACAAATATTCAATAGAATTATTTAAAAAAGAACTTGAAGGTGCTAAAACAGTTCTTTGAAATGGACCAATGGGAGTAACAGAATTTTCCAACTTTAAATATGGAACAGAAGAAATTGCAAAAGCAATTTCTAAACTAAATGATGCTTACTCTGTAATAGGTGGGGGAGACTCTGTAGCAGCAGTTGAAAAACTTGGTTTTGAACAAGCATTTAGTCATATTTCAACAGGTGGTGGAGCTTCTATTGAATTCTTAGAGGGGAAAGAATTGCCTGGAATTAAAGCAATTCAAAATAAATAATTAACTAAATAAAATCTATTTTTTTAGATTTTATTTTTATATTTTACAAAAATGAAAAAACAAAAATTTATTAAAAAGTTATTTATTCCACTTGCTTCTTTTACTCCATTAATGCTTTTTTCTTGCTCAAACACTAAAAATGAAATTTCTGTGAAACCAACCAATGAACATCAATATGAAAAATCCAATGACTATAAAACTCTAAAGAATGCTAAGAAAACATTCTCTGATGAAGAAAAAAATATTTCTAAATTTTTTGAAAAAAAGATTGATAAAATCTCTCATGCAAAACAATTAGAAATATTAAAAGAATTTTTACAAGAACAAAATTTAACACTTTCTAGTGATATTTCTGTTAGTTCTGTAACTCTCCAACCAACAAGAATGTATTGAGCTTTTAAAATCAAAAATATAGAAGAATCCTTTGGTTTTGGTTTCTTTTACAAACAAAAAAGTAAAGAAAACAAACCAGAAAACCCTCAAAATCCTCCTTCAAAAGAACCCAAACCAACACAGCCAGTTACAAATCCTAAAGATAATCCCCCAGAAACCGAAACACCAAAAGAAAACCCAAACAACGGAATGCCACCTTATTTTGATCCTTCCAATGTTGAAAAACAATTAAGAGAAGCTAGAGAAAAACGAGAAAGAGAAGATCAAATAAAAAGGGATGATTTAGGTCCACAAGATTCTGATTTAATTATTTCTGAAAGTGAAGCTTATAATGAAATTTTAGATAGAAGTTTCGCAATTTCCTTTAATTCTAAAGGTGTTGATCCTGAAGATAATCAATCTGGTGTAATAGCAAATAATCCAAATGGTACTGCTTGATTATTGGATTATGCTTGAAAAAATAATCAAGAAAATTCTGATGAATTAGTTCTTTTCCTTGCTGCTAATGCTCACGTGTATCAACGTGCATATAATGCTTTAGATCAAAAATGAAAAACTGATTTTCCTGATTATTTCTCTAAAAATTCTACAGATTCAATTGAAAGTTTTAACATCGGTTTTGCTCCTAAAAACATAGCAAATAATGCTTCAATAAATAATTTGGAACACCCTGGACAAGGTAATAAAGCAATCTATTATACTAATGCAACATCAGCACAAACTACAAAGTATGATGACACAACATTAAATAGTTTTATTAAAACTACAAATGTTTTTGATAATCCAAGAACAGTCTTTGTTGCTACAAATTTCTTTGATGATCAAACAAATAAAAAATTAGTAGAAAGTGCTCAAAAACAAGAAGAAGACAAAAATAAAGATTTAGTTGTAGGAAAAGATTTTGCAGTCTTTTCATTAAAAATTCACTATAATAATTTGAAAAATGCAACAGATGCTAATTTAACTCAATTTAAAACTAAAATAGATAATGCAATTGCTGCATTAAAAAATAGTATCACAAGATCAAAAGGTAAAAATAATATACCTAATGTTGAAAATAATTCTATTCCTTATCTTGATATTGATTATGCAAGTCAATGATTAAATAAAGAAGATGCTAAAATTAATCAATATAATTCTAAAAATCGTTCTCACGCAAATCTTAAATCAATATACATTGCTGGTTATCCATCAACAGACAATCAACAATTTTGAATGCGTAATTACTCCAAAAATATAGAAAGAGACAGTGCAGCATTTGCACAAAGAGCAAACTTTACTAATGGCCAAGATGTTAAATCTGAACTTGATAATAATAGAACAATGAAAGGGATTGGTTATCAAGGTCTTATAAGTAATTCCGGTCTCTTTTGAGGTTCTTCTGGCTCATTAGCTCTTAATGAATATGGTATTGCAGTAGGAATTTTTGCAACAACAGCCAATAAAGGAGATTGAAAAGATATTTCTGGTAAAGGTGGCGTTGTCTTTCTAACGCAATATGCAGACGATGCTTTCTACGGACCAGCTCATAATTTAATCGATGGATCAAATAAACAAAAATATCCAAAACAAACAAAATCTTATAAAGAAAATCTTACCAAAATGAAAGCAGATTATGAAGGATTTACTCATACTGCTTTATTCCCTGAAGGAGTTTAAAAAATAAAATCACAGATGAATTTTTGTGATTTTTCTTTATTTTCGTTATTTTTGCTTTGGTTCTAAAAAGTATTCATCTAGTTGTTCTTGTGTAACTTCTGAAGGTGAATCAATCATTAAGTTTATACCTTTTGAATTTACAGGGAAAGGAATAACGTCTCTAATGGATTCTGATTTTGTTAAAATCATAATTAGTCTGTCTAAACCAAAAGCAATTCCTCCATGAGGTGGAACACCGTATTCTAAAGCATTTAAAAAGAATCCAAATTGACTTTCTGCTTGTTCCTTAGACATTGAAATGGTTTCAAACATTTTTCTTTGAATTTCACTATCGTGAATTCTAATAGAACCTCCTGCAACTTCAAAACCATTTAAGACTAAATCATATGCTTTAGCTTTTGCTGATTTTGGATCACTTTGGAAAGTGTCAATTGATTGTTCTTGAAACATTGTAAAAGGATGGTGAGCAGCTGCATATCTTTTGTTTTCTTCATCGTATTCAAACATTGGTCAATTTACTATTCAAGCAAATTTATAAAGACTTTCATCAGCAAGTTTAAATAAATTATTTAATTCTACTCTTAAAGCTCCAAGTGATTGACAAACTTTTTCATATTCATCATTAACTATAAATAATGTTCCATCACTAAATTTTTGCTCTTGTATAAAATTGTTTATTTTTGAAAAATCAGCAATTTTAAAAGAAGTAGATGTTATTTGACCTTTTTCTAAAATTAAATAAAGTAATCTATTTCCTTTATTTTTACGAACTATTTCATCTAAATGTTTGAAATCTTTTTTTGAAATTGTTTCTTTTTCTAAAAAAAGAGTTTTTGTTGTAGAGTTACTAAATAAAAATTCATTTTCGTTATTTAAAATGTTTGCATTAATTAATTTATTTTGGTATCTTAAATCAGGTTTATCGCTACCATAATTATCGATTGCATAATCATAATCAATTCTTTGGAAAGGAATTTCTAAAGGAATATTTAATTTTGAAAACAGGTATTTCATCATTTTTTCTACAAGATTTTGAATATCTTTTTCATCTATAAAAGACATTTCAAGATCAAGTTGAAAGAATTCAAATTGTCTATCTTTTCTTAAATCTTCATCTCTAAAAACTTTTGCAAATTGGAAGTATCTTTCAAATCCAGAAACCATTAAAATTTGTTTAAATAATTGTGGTGATTGTGGTAAAGCAAAGAATTTTCCTTTAGTTCTTGTTGGTACTAAAAAATCTCTTGCTCCTTCTGGTGTTGATTTAGATAAAATTGGGGTTTCGATATCGATAAAATCATTTTCATCTAAGAAATCTCTTAAATATTTAAAAACTTTATTTTTAAAAATAATGGTGTCTTTTAAAATATTTCTTCTTAAGTCTAAAAATCTATATTTTAATCTTAGTTCTTCAGATACATTAATTTTATCATTAATTTCAAAAGGCAATTCTTTTGATTTAGAAAGAATAATTAATTCATCAGCAATAACTTCAATTTGTCCGGTAGCTAAATTATCATTATATTCTTTTCTTTCAAAAACTTTTCCTGTAACTTGGATTACATACTCTTTAGCAATAAACAAGTTTTTTTCTTCATTATTAAAGATAATTTGTGTAATTCCTCAACGATCTCTTAAATCAATAAAAGTGAAATTTTTAAATTTTCTTATGTTATGAACTCAACCATATAAAGTAACTGTTTGTCCTACATTTTTTATATTTAATTCGTTATTATTAATTAATTTCATTGTGTATTTCCTTTATAAAAGCTTTTATATCAACTATTTGCAAAATCTTTTTTTCATTTGTACTAAGGTTTTTTAATGTTAGTTCTGTATTTTTTTGATTCTTTTCTTTAAATAAAATATATTTTGCTTTAATGTTTTCTGCTTTTGCAAAAATTTTAGCTATTTTTTGAATTTCTTTATTGGATTCTACCTTAAAGTTGTGTTTTCTTAATTCTAGAATTAGTTTATTATTTATATTAAATTCATCTTCATTAAAACTTGCTACATAAATATCAATTCCAGAATTATAATTAAAATCATTATTAAAGTCTAAAATTTCAATAATTCTTTCAACTCCAATTCCAAGTCCAATTGCAGACATTTGTGGACCATTTAGTTCTCAAAAAAGATTATTATATCTTCCACCACCAATTAATGTACTTTTAGAACCAAGAGCTTTTGAACTTGACTCAAACTCAAAAACAAAATCATCATAATAATCAAGTCCACGAACTAAAAATTCATCTACTTCAAAATCAATATTTTGTTTTTGCATCAACTCCTGCAATTTATTAAATTCATTTTTTGATTTTTCATTAATAAAGTCTAAAATTTTTGGTGCTTGTTTGATAAATGTTTTAGTCTGTTCTATTTTATCATCTAAAATTCTTAAAGGATTTTTTTCTAATCTAATAATTGATTCTTTTTCTAATTCATCTTGATGAGTAATCAAATATTTTTTTAATTCAACTAAATATTTTTTCCTGTCTTCTCTTGAACCTAAACAGTTAATTTTTAACTTTACTTCTTTAATTTTTAAAAGTTCTAAAAATCTTGTAGCAAAACTTATAATTTCAAAATCATATAGATAATTGCTTTGGCTAATATATTCAATTCCAGCTTGATAAAATTGTCTAAAACGTCCTTTTTGTGGGCGTTCATAACGAAACATAGGTCCAAAATAAGCAAACTTATTATTATTTATATATAACTTATTTTCCAAAATAGCCCTTACTGTTGAAGCGGTTCCTTCCGGTCTAAGAGCTAACTCTCTATCGGATTTATCTTTAAATAAATACATTTCTTTATTTACTATATCCGATGTTTCTCCAGATGTTCTAATAAATAAATTTGAATATTCAAAAATTGGAGTTTCTATATATTTAAAATTTCAATTTTTTATAATATTAAAAAAAGTTTCTTGTATTTTTTGTAACAAGAACACTTCTTTATCGTATATATCTTTTGTGCCTTTTGGTTTTATATACATTTTTTTCCTTTTTTATGCTTCAAAATCATTAATACCAACAAAAGTTTGTTCTTTTATTTTTTGAGTATTTCAGTATTTATTTGCAATTCTTTTTGCTTTTCTTTTGTTTCTTCAAGTCTCAACTAATAATCAAATATGACTTGCGATAAATAATGATGAATATGTTCCAAACACAACACCAGTTACCAATGCAATGTTAAAGTATAAATCAGTTGAATCTTTAAAAATAATTAAAATTAATACAGTTAAAATTGTTGTTAAAGAAGTAAAGATTGAACGTTTTATAGTTTCTTTAATAGTTTTATTAACTATAAATCTTAATCTATTATAGTCGTTAACTTCTTTATATGGTAATTCTTTAAAGATTTCTTTAATTCTATCAAAAACAACTATAGTATCGTTAATAGAGTAACCAATTATTGAAAGTATAGCGGCTATAAAAATTGGTGAGATTTGTAATCTGAAAATGATAAAGATTAAGAAAACTATTATAACATTATGAATTAGCGAAATAATTGCAGCTATTGCAAATGTTCATCTTAATCTTAAAATTATATAGAAGATAACAGCAAATAGTGCAACTAATACAGAAATAATAGCATTATTTACTAAACTTCTTGCTTCTTCTGAAGAAATACTATATGTAATAATATTTATATTTTGAAACTTAGTATTTAATTCTGAACTAATTTCATTAAGAATATTAGTTATATTTTGATTAGTTCTAACTATAACATTATAAATATCTGCTTGTTGATCTACTTTTTGAATAATAATTTGATGATTATCGTTTATTATTCCTTTATTTTCAAGAAAGTCTTTGATTTCATTTGCTTTATTTAAAGTTAGAAAATCAAAATCTTTATCTTTAGTTTCAACTAAAATATTTGTTCCACCACTAAACTCTAAAGAAAGGTTAAATCCTTTTATAAAATCCTTATTTATTACTGCAAATGTGGTAAATACAATAAAAGCAGCTATAAAAATAATAACTGGAATGTAGTGAGTAAATTTAACATAATTTAGGTATTCTGGTCTTTCTATTTTTGCAACATAACCTCTTGCATATAAAGGAATGTATTTTTTTCTAACCCCTAATAAAAATTTATTTTTATCAAATACACCCGTTTTTACAAGCATTGTTGTAATTCATTTTGTAAAGAACAGCATAATTAACAATGTAAATAACACAGAAAATAGTAAAGTTACTGCAAAACCTTTAATATCTTTGGTCCCAAAAAAGAAGAGAATTACAGCAACAATTAATGTCGTTATATTCGAATCCAGAATTGTAGAAAAAGAAAATTTATTTGCTTTACTATTTGCTTTAATGCTGCTAGAACCCATATAAATTTCTTTTTTAATCGATTCAAACGATATTATATTCGCATCGACAGACATACCAATTCCTATTATTAAAGCAGCAATAGTAGAAGGTGAATATTCCCCTCTTACTGTTGTGAATAATAATAAAGTTAGAAATATATATAAACTTAAAGAAATTGTAGATAAGAAACCAAGAAGTCCATAATTAAATATCATAAATAAAGCAATTATAGAAATTGAAATTATTCCTGCAATTAAAGCTCCATTAAATGCATTCTCTCCTAAATCTCTAGGTACAAATGATGAAGATAAAAGTTTTAATGAATAATTATCGGTTCCATAATTTATATTTAAAGCTAACTGTTTTGCTTCACTTGATGTGAAATTTCCTTGAATAACAAAAGATTCACCAGATAAAGCACTATTGACTTGAGCAGATGAAATTAAATATTTTTTAGCATCAAATTGTGCTTCTTTTAAAATTGGTTGAAATACAGTTGGTTGATGTGTTTCAGGATTTGTTACAGTTTTTGGTTGTGTTTCTTCATTAACATGAACAAATTTATATGGATTAAATCCAGAATGAACTCATTCATCTCTAAAGTTAGTATTAGCAAGATGAATTAAATCTTTTAAGTTTAATCAAACTAAAATTAAATTTTGTCCTGCTGGTCTTTTAGAAATATAGTCAGTAGCTTTTGTTCATTCTAACTCACCAGATTTATCAGCTAAATTAATTAATACTTGATTTCTATTATTGCTATCAATTTGTTCTTTTGCTCCACCTGATTTAAATGGTGCAACATAATCTCTTTCGTTTCATTTATCTACGTTTTCAAAATCTAAAGTTTGTCCTGTAGTAAATTTTCCATTATAAAATAAAGGTTTATTATTTATGTCTGTGATTATAATTTGTTGTTTTGCAATAACTTCATTTGTAAAATCAACAATTTCTTCATTAGTGGTTATTCCACTTCGAGAAATTCTTATTCTACCTTCGCCCTCAATTGCAACTTGTGTACCATTTAAACCGACTCCACCGGTTAAACGATTAAATATTGCTTGGTCTGCCCTTTTTATTGTTTCATTATCGATTGGTTTATTTTTATCTTCTGAAGTAACTTGAACAAGAACTTCAGCACCACCACCGTATTCAATAGATTTATTAATATTTTTTGAAATATAATATTTGCTTCCTAATGTAATTGAAACTATGACTGTTGAAAAAGTGAAAAAAGCAATAAATCACCTTTTTCAATTTTTAGCACTAAATATATTTCTAAAAAACTTTTTCATAATAATATTTTATATTATAAGGTATTTTTAGTTATTTTTAACTAATATAGTTATATTTTTTTAAATATTCTTCTCCTTCAATCGTAATTCTTCTCCCTCTACTAGTTTTTTCAATTAAATTTAATTCTAATAAATTGGGTTCTATATTTAACAATATGTTATCTTTATTATCTTTTAAAATTCCTGAAATTACATCCAAAGATACACTTTTTCTTTTGAAAATATTACCTAAAAGTTTTAAATAATCAACATGTAAATGAGTTAAACCATTATGATGAATTCCAATATTTTTAAGAGTTTCATCAATTAAATTTTTATCAATTTTAGATTTTTGAGAAAAAATATAAAAATCTCTGATTCTTTTTAAAATATTGTTTAAAATTCTTGGTGTACTATTAGCAAATTTAGTGATATATCTTATATCATTATCTGAAATTTCTATATTTAATTTTGATGAAGAATTTTTTGCAATGATTTTCATTTCTTCTGGAGAATATTTTTGTAATTTTGCAATGAAACCAAAACGATCTTTTAATGGTTGACTTAATCTTTCAAATTTAGTTGTAGCACCTATTAAAGTAAACTCAGGTAATTTCATTCTCATTATTTTATTTTCTCCATCTACTCCAATTTGAATATCAATTACATATTCTTCCATTGCTGTATAAAGTAATTCTTCCATATTTTTATTCATAGAATGAATTTCATCAATAAAAATTAAATCCCCTTTTTTAACAGAACCAAAAATTGAAAGAATATCTGATTTTTTCTCTATTAAAGAACCTTGTATAAACTTAATTTGACCATCTAATTCCGTTGAAATAATTTTTGCTAAAGTTGTTTTTCCAAGACCTGGTGGTCCAAAAAACAATAAATGATCAAGAGTTTTTTTACGCTTTTTTGATGAACCTATTAAAACTTTAATTGTATTAACTAGCTCTGTTTGACCAATAAATTCATCGAAATTTTTTGGTCTAATTTCTAAATTCTCTTGCATTAGAAATTAATTTAATAGCTTCTTCAACTAAGAATTCAAAATTTTCACTTGGTTCTAAAGATGAAATCGCATAATCAATTTGTCTTTTTTGGAAACCAAGGACTTTAAGTGTATCTTCTAATTCACTCATTACCTTAAAATCAAGTTTTGAATTAGACTCATTTTCAAATTCATGAGATTCATTTTCTGTGCTGTTTTCATCTACTTTTTCTTCTTTGGATTTTAAATTACTTAATATTTTTCTATATTTATTTTGAAAATCAAAAACAATTTGTCTTGCTATTTTTTGTGATATATAAGTATATTTTGAAAGTCTTTCTCAATCACCTTCTGCAATTAAATTAATTCCTTTTTCTCATCCTTCAGAAATAAAGGATAATGCTGTTTTAGGACCAACACCTGATATTGTTAATAAATCTTCAAATAAAATTCTTTCTCTAAAATTTTCAAATCCATATGTTGTTTTTTGATAATCATTTTCTCAATTGTAAATATAAACTTTTCTATTTTCTCCTTTTTCAAATTTATCGCTATTGACAACATATATAAGATGTCCTGTTGATGAACTTTCTAATATAATGTAATTTTTGTTTTTTGAAACTATTTTTCCTATTTTATAAATTTCCATTTTTTTCCTCCATCTAAAAGTTTCTTTTTTTTATAAAAAACAAATAAAAAAGAAAAAAATTAGGAAAATAAGCTCGTTTTTCCTAAAATTTTAAATATTGAAGTATTATTAAAGTCCCTATTTATAAATTAATATAAAAAAATAAATAAAAATTAATTTAAAAACATAGATTTAGAAAATTAATTAAATTTTCAATTGATTTAAACTAAAATAAGTTATGTTATGTATAATTTAATTAAAAGAAAAAGTATAATAAATCAACTATTTCTGAATTTTAAAACAATATTAAAATTTAAATATAATAAATAAAGTGTTGGATATAATAAATTCATTGAATGATATTTGAAAACAACAAACGCATAAATAGGGAGATATATGGAAAATAGTAAAATTGAATATAAAATTGATATTCCAGATAAAGCAAATAAACTAAAAGCAGAAATAGTTTCTTTTTTAAACAGCAAGGGTGGAGAAATACATCTAGGAGTTAGAGATGATGGTAGTATTGATAAAGAATTGATAGAAAATAAAAAACAAGAATGAGAACAATTGCTATCTAATTGAGTGTCAAATGCTTTTAGTCCAAATGTTATAAACTTAATTGATATTCTTCCTAATGAAATACCTTTTAAAATTAAAATAACTGAAGGTAAGGAGAAACCTTATTTTTATAAAGAAGGAGAAGGATTTAATTCTAAAGGGATTTTTATTCGAGTTGGTAGTACAAAAAGAGTTGCAAGTTTTAATGAAATTGAAAGAATGATTAGAAATCATCCATCAAATGATTTTGAATCAAATAGTATTGATAGAAATGATTTGACTTTTACATATATTGAAAATAGATTTAAAGAAAAAAATATAAAATTTGATATATATGCTTTATCGTTAAAAGGCAAAAATGATAAATATAATAATGCTGCTTTGTTGTTAAGTGATCAAAATCCAACAATAAGTAAATTCGCAGTGTTTCAAGATAAGGGAGTTATTGAATTTTTAGATAAAAAAGAATTTACTGGGTCAATTTTAAAACAGCTAGATGAGATATTGTATTTTTCTAGTTTATCCAATAGAAAAAGAGTTACCATTTCAGGTAAACCAGATAGAGAAGAGTATTTAGACATTCCTAAGAGAGCATTGAGAGAAGCTATTGTAAATTGTTATTGCCATAGAGACTATACACTAAGCGGTGATGTAAAAATTGAATTTTATATAGATAGAGTTCAAATTTTTTCACCAGGTAGTTTACCTGATGGTTTAACTCTTGAAAATATAAAAATGGGAATGGCTGCAAAAAGAAATAAAATCATTGTAAATGCATTAGATAAAATTGATATGATAGAAAACTATGCAACAGGAGTAAGAAGAATATTTGAAGATTATTCTGATTTTAAAAAACAACCTAAATACTATATTTCTGATAACGGCGTGATTGTTACATTATTCAATAGAAATTATAAAATAGAAGATGAAGCCCAAAATGAAGCCCAAAATGAAGCCCAAAATGAAGCCCAAAATGAAGCCCAAAATTTAAAACAAAATACTAAAAAACGAATAGAGAAAATTTTAGAGTTAATGAAAGTAAATAATAATATAACAAGAAGTAATCTTAAAAATATATTAGGAGTGTCTAAAACAACAATTGAACGTGATATTGCTAAATTAAAAGAAGAAAATAAAATAGAATATATAGGAAGTTCAAAAAAGGGTTATTGAAAAATAAAAAATAATTAAATGAGAATTAATAAAAATCAAAACACAATAAAATGTAATTAAATCAGATAAATAAAAACCGTTTTGCCCCATAAAACAGGCATAAACAGTTTTTTAATACATTAAACTGAGAAAGCTTAACCAAATGTTTTTTCAATTTATGACTTTATATTAATAATCCTAAATAAAAAAAGATAACTTACTTAGAGTTATCTTTTTCTTTGATTTTAGCAAGTATTTCTTCTATTCTTTGTGCATTGTCTAATACTTCATCTAAAAAGAAATGTAATTGTGGCACTGTTCTAGAATTTACTATTTTGGATAATTGAGTTCTAATAAATCCTTTTGCATTATTTATTGCTTCTAAACCTTTTTGAGGTGATTTTATAAAACTTAAATAAATTTTTAAATGTGAACCATCGTTAGAAAGTTTTACATCATTTACAGTTGCTCCAATTATATTAGCATTTGTTATTTCTTCACTTATAATTTTAGAAACTAGTAAAAAATAGTGGGATTCTTTTTTTCTTAATGTAATTGAGTTCATATTATTCTTCAATTAAAACATCTTCAAATGCTTGAATAGTATCATCAACTTGAATTTCGTTATATTTATAAATATGACAACCAAATTCCATACCCATTGCTACTTCTTTAGCATCATTTGGACCTTTTCTTAAAGAGTCCAATTTTCCTGTATAAATAACTTTATTTTTTCTAATAACTTTAACTTTACAGTTATTTTTAAATTTACCACTAATCATAGTACATCCAGCAATAATCCCAACTTTTGAATAACTAAAAAGTTTAAGAACTAATGCTTCACCTATATTAACTTCTTCATATTTTGGTTCTTTATAACCTTTTAATAAAGTCTCTACTTCTTCGGTGATTTTATAAATTACAGAATATTCTTTTATCTCTATTTTTTGCTGAGTTGCAAACTGTTTTATAGAGCTTGGGACATTTGTATTAAATACATAAATAATTGCATTTGATGCTTCTGCAAGTAAAATATCTGCTTTTGTAACATCTCCAACAGAAGCATGTACTACATTAACAAAAGCTTCATCGTTTTTTAATCTCTCTAAAGATGATTTTATAGCTTCTGAAGTTCCGTGCACATCGCTTTTGATAATTAAATTAATAACTTTTTTACCTTCTTCAAAAATTACGGAATTTCTTTCTTTTAGTTGTGTTTGTTTATCTACAAAAGCTTTTTCTTCAGCTAAATTTTTAGCAAATTTTTCTTCTGGAAAACCAAAGAATTTATCTCCTGCTAAAGGCACATAATTTAAACCAGTAACAACTACAGGAGTACCTGGAGTTGCTTTTTCAAGAATTTGTCCATGTGCATCATGCATTGTTCTAATTTTTCCGTATTTAGAACCTGCAACAATAAAATCTCTTGGATAAAGGGTACCATTTTGAACAATTAATGTTGCAGTAACTCCTTTACCTTTGTCTAATTTTGATTCAACTACAGTACCAATAGGATATCTATTTCTATTTGCTTTTAAATTTAAAACTTCTGCTTGTAAATTAATTGCTTCAAATAAGTCGTTTAGTCCTTGACCGGTTTTACCAGAACCATAAACAAACATATTGTCTCCTCCTCATTCTTCAGGAAGAATATTGTGGGTAGAAAGTTCTGATTTTACTCTTTCAATATCAATTGAAGGTTTGTCAATTTTGTTAACAAAAACTATTATAGGAACTTTTGCATTTCTTGCATGATCAATTGCCTCAATGGTTTGAGGCATAACTCCATCATCAGCAGCAACTACTAAAATAACAATATCTGTTATTTTTGCACCTCTTGCACGCATTTCTGTAAATGCTTCGTGACCTGGAGTGTCTAAAAAGGTTATTTTTTTGTTTTGGTATTCAACTTGATAAGCACCAGTGTGTTGAGTAATACCACCAGCTTCACCACTTGCAACATTACTTTTTCTTATAGTATCTAATAATGTTGTTTTACCATGATCAACATGTCCCATTATAGTAATTATTGGTACTCTATTTTCAAGTTCACTTTCATGATCACTTATTTCAACTTCATCCATAAAGTTGGAAGCATTTATTTCTACTTCTTTTTGAAAATCAAAACCATATTCAATACACAATTCAGCTATTTCATCTTCAGAAAGTGTATGATTTAAAGTATACATTTTTCCTTTTTTAAAAAGGTTTGTAATGATTTCATTAGCAGGTTTATTAATTTTTTTTGTAAATTCTGCAATTGTCATTGCTCCTGTAAAAATAAAAATACCATCTTTTAATTCAGTTTTTACACTAACTAACTGGGATTTAATTTCTTCTGTATTAGATTTTCTAATGTGTTTCTTTGCCATAAATTAGTTCTATTTCCTTTCTTAATTGATCGTAATTTTCTTTTGTTATATTCATTTTAAAAGACTTATTAAGAAGTTTTTTCTCAAAAGCTTTTAAAATGCTCTCTTTGACATTTTCTATATAAGCTCCACGCCCTTGTAGATTTTTATTTTTGTCTATAATTACTGTATTTTCCTTTGTTTTAGTAAAACGCATTAATTTTGTTATAGGGATGATATTGTTTGAAAAAATGCATTTTCTTGAATAGTCATTATTCATTTTCTTCATCATCTCAATCAGCATCATTTATATCAAAATCAAAATCATTTAAACCAGCAAATTCAGCTAAATCATTATCCATTTTGTAATTCTTAATTTCTTCACTAATTTGTTTTAAATCTTCTTTTGTATAAAGTTCTTCTGTTTTTGGTTTGTTGTTATCAATATTATCTTGAAAATCAGAAAATGCATTGTCAAAAATGCTATCACCATCAAATTTATTTACATTTGCTTTTCTATTATTTTTAACTACAGAATCTTTTTCAACTTTAGTTGATGATTTTGAAGTTGAATCATTTTTTTCTACTTTTTGTTCGCTATTTGCTGTTTCTTCAGAAATATTTAAACCAAAATCTTCGTTATATTTTTGAATATCTTTATCAAATTCATCAAGTAAATAATTAGGATTAATTTTAGATTTACTATTTCTTGTTTTATTAGTAGTATAAGGTGCTTTTTTGATTTTAGCATTTGCTGAAGTTCTATTTTTAAATTCGTTTTCGATTGTTTCTAATTCACTTTCAGAACTAATATTTCCATTTCAGTTTAATTTAAAACCATCATTTAAAGCTTTTGAATAAGAATAAATATCAATTCTTGATCTTGTTAATTCAGAAGCTAAAGTAACATTAATTCCTTTTTTACCAATAGCAAGCGAATGTTGTGAATCAGGAACAACAACAACAATTTTATTAAGTTTTTTAGATTTAAATGGTAAAACAGAAACTATTCTTGTTGGTGCTAAAGCATTTACTATAAATTGGTTTAAATCTTCTGAATATTCAATAATATCCACTTTTTCTTCTCCGAGTTCATTTACTATTAATTCAATTCTGCTTCCGGATTTTCCAACTAATGCTCCAACATTATTAATCACTGTTCCAGATGTAGATTTAATAGCAACTTTTGATCTTTCACCTGCGTGTCTTGCGATTCTAAAGATTTCTATTTCTCCTGCTGCAATTTCAGGAATTTCTTTTTCAATTAAGTCTTTTAAGATGTTATTTGATGAGTTAGAAATAATTATTTGTGTATCTTTTACTTCTTCAAGCACATCTTCAATATAAACATCTTCGCTTAAACCAAGCTCATTCTTCTTTTTAGAATTTGTAGCTAAGTGTTTAGGCATAAATGCATGAACTTGATCGTCTTCAATTTCATATAAGTATCCTGCTCTTAATTTAGAAATTAATTTTGCTTTTACTACTTTTCCTTTTAAAGTTGAATATTTTTGATAAACAGCTTCTCTTACAAGTTCGGCAATTTTTTGTTTAAATTGTTGCTGAACTGGTGAAAATATATTTTTTGGCAAAGTTTCAAAATCAATATCAATAGAAACTTTTTCATCTTCTTGAACTTTGTGTGCAAATAATTGTTTTGCTTGTGAAATGGAAATTTCACAAGTTTTTAAACCTTCATCTGCTGCAATATCTTCATTATAAGTTTCGTCAGAAACTACTAAAGCTGTTTTGTTTACTAATCTAATATTTTCATTTTCATAATCAACAATTAGTTCTATTTCAGCGTCAGGATCTAAGTTTTTAGTAATTGTTTTTATAAAAGAATCTTCAAGAATTTTCATAATTGTTTGTATATCTATTTTTCTAAATTCTGAAATTTCTTTTAATTGATTAAAAAATATTTTGTTCTTTGAAATATTTTTAGAATTTACAGATTTTCTTGCCATTTTTCTCCTAAATATTTATATATAAATTAATTTTTTCTATTTTTTCTTTGTTTATTTCTTCTTTTTTCATTCTGCCTTTTAAATTAATTTCTAGTAATAAAGTATTTTCATTGTTTTGGATTAATTTTCCTATAATAAAATCTTTTTCATTAAATCAAATTTGAATTTTTTTGTTGATAAATTCTTCTATATTTTCTATATTTATATCAATATCAGACCCTTTAGAAAATACATCTAAATAATATTCTTCTTTTATAGAATCTTCTTTATCTAAAAAGTCAGATATTTTTCTTGAAATTTTTTCAATATCATTCAAATCAGTAAAATTTGTTTTTATTCTTAAAAAATTAAGACTTCCTTCTTTTTCAAAATAAGCTTCTAAAATTGAACTAAAATTCTCTTTTAATTTTTCTAAAATATCCATTTTTCTCCTTAAAAATATATGAAAAGGTTGCTAACAGCAACCATTTTTTTATTACTATTAATATAATTATAAACCAATAATATTTTTTTATAAATAAATTATGCAAATTATTAATTTCTTCTTTTTTCGTTTTTCCCTTCAGTAGATATGATTTTAAGTGGTCTAGAAAGTATAAAATGAATAGAATCTTTTTTAATATATTCTTTTTTTTCATCTGCTTTTACATCATAATCTTGTACTTTTCTTTCTCTAGAAAAAGTTAAATCATAATCATAGAAGTTTTCTGAGTCTTGATTTGCAATTATTTGAGCATTTTCCCTTGCACTTAAATCATTTTCAATGTTATATCAGTCGTTTAAATAATTTCGAGATGTGAAACCTAAATTTTCTGTTGTAAATACATTTATTATAGGCGAAGATGAGTGAAACTTATCAATTTCTTTTTGCAAAATACCTGGAAATATTTTTTCTATTTTAGGTTTTGGAGTAGAAAATCATTTATAATTTTCATTTGCTTTATACTGAAAAATACCAAAATTAGACAATAAATTTATTTTAGAAAAATAGTTATTATTATAATCTTCAGGGAAATATAAAGCTTTATTAAAAGCAAAGCGTCCTTCTAAATGTAAATTTGGAATTGATAATAAGTATTCCATTATTGTTGTATTAATGGAAAAAATTTCATTATAATCTTTATCACTTTTAGAAAAATTAAATTTAAATTTATAATTACTCTCTTTTACTAAATAAATTTCATTTCCGTTTTTGTATTTTATTTTTTTATTTGGAGCTAATTTATCAATAACATCTTTATAAACCTTGAATTTAAATTGAAAGTCTAATAATCACTTAAAGAAAATTTCTGTTTTTTCTTGCTTAAAATATATAAAAATGTTTTCATTATTAAAATTTTCTAATTTTATGCTTTCATAAGTAGGTCTTAATTCTATTAATTTATTAACATTTATTATTTCGTAATAATCTCTGTTATTAAAATCAAATTCTTCAAAGTCATCAAACACATAATTGTCAGTTCCTACGTATTTTTCTTTATATTTGTTAAAAAGTTCATCATATTTTTGTTCTTCAGGTGTTTTTGGAAAATCCGGTTCTTTAGACTTTTCTTCATAATTACAACTTGCTACCAAATTTACAGAAGCAAAAGTTAAGGTTGCTGCACTATTTAATAATATTTTCTTTTTCATTATTTTGTTCCTTCTATTTTTTTAGCTCTATATTTTATGTAATCTTTTAAATATGACATCATCCCTTCTTGTGAATCGAAGAAAAGTTCTTGATTATTTAAATCTATTGTTCACAAGTTGTAGTAATTAGATTTTATTTCGATAGATTTGTTATTTTCTACATAAAATCTTCTTTCTGCAACAGGCAGAATTAATTTACCGAGAATTAATCTATAATTTAATTGGAAAATTTTAGGATCATTAAATTCAAATAATTCTTCTCTAAAAGGTTGTCCACGAGAGATAAGGGTACTTTTTAGTCCTGGTATGTAATATCTTTCTTTAGGTTTCATTCTTTTTAAAAGATATTCTTCTAAATTAGATTCTTCGGTTTGATTTGCTAATTCTGTAATGTTTGTATACCTTGAATTATAGTTATAGATTTTTTTCTCAGCATCATCTACAGAAATAAAGTTTTTTAAAATGTATATTTTAATTTTGTGGCTTCTTTTTTATAATTGTTTTAATATTCTCTTTTTTTGTTTTTCCCTTCAGTAGATATAATTTGAAGAGGTCTTGAAAGTATAAAATGAATAGAATCTTTTTCTACATATTCTCTTCTTTCATCTGTTTTTACATCATAATCTCGTACTTTTCTTTCTCGAGAAAAAGTTAAATCATAATCATAGAAGTTTTCTGAGTCTTGATTTGCAATTATTTGAGCATCTTCTCTTGCTCTTCAATCGTTTTCAATGTTATATCAATCATTTAAATCGTTTTCTGATTTCAAACCAAAATCAAGTGTTGTTTTTAAGTTTATTATAGGTTTAGAGGAATTGAATTTATCAATTTCTTTTTTAGGAATGTTTGGTATTAATTTTTCTATTTTAGGTTTTGGTATTGAAAATATTTTGGAATGATCTCATTTTTCCCTTTCATCAAATGAATAATTAGATTCTATATCTAAATTAGAAAAATAACTATGTTCTTCGCTTGGTCCAAAAGCAAACGATGTTGTTAAAGCAAATAATCCTTTTATTTTTACATTTGGTATTTGTATAATTTTATCCATAACATAATAATGCATAGCAATTATTTCACTATATTCTTCATGTTTTTTAGAAATAGAAAAATCAAAAATACTTTCTTTAACTAAATATATATCTTCTTTATTATTTTTTTGTTTAATTTTTTTCTTTGGTTCAAATTTATCTATTACTTCTTTATATACGCTGTATTTAAAATTAAAATCTATCATTCATTGAGCAAATTTTTCTTGACTTTCTTCAGTGAAATAAAGATAAATATTTTGATTATTTTCTGTTTCAAGGTGAGTTAATTCATACACAGGATTTAATTTTACTAATTTTTTAGCATTAACAATTTGATAATAATTTATATTATTAAAATCAAATTCTTTAAAGTCATCAAACACATAATTGTCAGTTCCTACGTATTTTTCTTTATATTTGTCAAAAAGCTCATCGTGTTTTTGTCTAATAGGACTTTTAGGAAAATCTTGCTCTTTAGATTTCTCTTCATTACAACTTGCTACCAAATTTACAGAAGCAAAAGTTAAGATTGCTGCACTAGTTAATAATATTTTCTTTTTCATTATTATGTTCCTTCTATTTTTTTAGCTCTATATTTTATGTAATCTTTTAGATATGTCATCATTCCTTCTTGTGAATCGAAGAAAAGTTCTTGATTATTTAAATCTATTGTTCACAAGTTGTAGTAATTAGATTTTATTTCTATTGATTTGTTATTTTCGACATAAAATCTTCTTTCTGCTACAGGCAGAATTAGTTTTCCAAGAATTAATCTATAGTTTAATTGGAAAATTTTTGGATCATTAAATTCAAACAATTCTTCTCTAAAAGGTTGTCCTCTAGAGATAAGGGTACTTTTTAGTCCTGGGATGTAATATCTTTCTTTAGGTTTCATTCTTTTTAAAAGATATTCTTCTAAATTAGATTCTTCAGTTTGGTTTGCTAATTCTGTAATATTTGTATATCTTGAATTGTAATTATAGATTTTTTCTCTGCATCATCTACAGAAATAAAGTTTTTTAAAATTCCTATTTTGGTATTTTCTAAGAATAAAAATTCTTTGTTTTTTCAAAAAAAGAATTAACGTCTTCTTTTTTCGTTTTCCCCTTCAGTTGATATAATTCTTAAAGGTCTTGACAATATAAAATGAATAGAATCTTTTTCTATGTGTTTTCTATAATCTTTTATTTCACTATCATATTCTTTTTCCAATCTTTCTCTAGAAAAAGTTAAATCATAATCATAAAAATTTTCTGAATCTTGATTTGCAATTATTTGAGCATTTTCCCTTGCGTTTCAATCATTTTCAATATTATATCAATCATTAAAATAACTTTCTGATGTATTACTAATATCTAAAATAGAAGAGAAATTTATTTTAGGATTACTTGTATTGAATTTAACCATATCTTCTTTAGATATATCTTCTGAAAATTTGTTTAATTTAGGTTTTTGAGTTGAAAATAATTTGTATTTTGAATTAATTAAATTTGGAAAATTTATATTAGAAAATATAGACAATTCAGAAAAGTAATTATTTTTCATTTCTTCTTGAAATATTAAATTTGAATTAAAATAAAAATAACCCTTTATCTTGACATTTGGTATTAATAAAAGTTTTTCCATAATGAATGGATACATTGCAACTACAATTAAATAATCATCTTGTTTTTTAGAAAAAGTGAAATCAAAATTACTTTCTTTTACTAAATATATATCTTCTTTATTATTATTTTGTTTAATTTTTTTATTTGGAGCAAATTTATCAATTACATCCTTGTATACTTTAAATTTAAAATTGTAATCTTTTATTCAATCGTAAAGTTTCTGAAATTCTTCTTTCTTAAAATATCAAAAAATATTATTATTGTTATTGATATTTTTATTTTCTTCAGAAGGGTAAGTATCTTGAAAATACTCATCTATTTCAATTAATTTTTTCATATTTACAATTTCATAATGTTCATGATTATTGAAATCAAATTCTTCAAAATCATCAAATACATAATTGTCAGTTCCTACATATTTTTCTTTATATTTGTTAAAAAGTTCTTCATATTTTTGTTCTTCAGGCGTTTTTGGAATATCTGGTTCTTTAGTTTTCTCTTCATTACAACTTGCTACCAAATTTACAGAAGCAAGGGTCAAAACTGTTGCACTGGTTAATAATATTTTCTTTTTCATTATTTTGTTCCTTCTATTTTTTTAGTTCTATATTTTATGTAATCTTTTAGATATGACATCATTCCTTCTTGAGAATCAAAGAATAACTCTTGATTATTTAAGTCTATTGTTCACAAATTGTAATAGTTAGATTTTATTTCAATCGATTTGTTATTTTCTACGTAAAATCTTCTTTCTGCTACAGGCAGAATTAATTTTCCTAGAATTAATCTATAGTTTAATTGGAAAATTTTAGGATCATTAAATTCGAATAATTCTTCTCTAAAAGGTTGTCCACGAGAAATTAATGTACTTTTTAATCCTGGTATGTAATATCTTTCTTTAGGTTTCATTCTTTTTAAAAGATATTCTTCTAAATTAGATTCTTCAGTTTTGTTGGCTAATTCTGTAATGTTGGTATATCTTGAATTGTAGTTGTAGATTTTTTTCTCTTCATCATCCACTGAAATAAAGTTTTTTAAAATTCCTATTTTGGTATTTTCTAAGAATAAAAATTCTTTGTTTTTTAAAAAGTATTGATTAAAATTTCCTAAAATCTTAAGCAATTTTTCATCTTTTTTAGTTTTATTATTTTCATAATAATCTAATCAAATGCTTCTTAGTTGATTTAGTCCATTTATAGTTGAATCTGTTTTATTTATGTATTTTATTTTTTGATTATTAAATGGATTTTTTATTAATTTTTGATGATTAATAATTGTATAATCATTTTTTTCGATATTTTCAAATAATGATATATTATTTTGATTTTTATAAACAAATTTATCATTTAAAGAAAAGAATTTATTTTTAGTAAAAATTCGATATATAAGTAATTTATTATCTGCAAGTCTATCTTTAATTAAAAAAGGTAAAGAGCTAAAATTTAAATTTTTATTTACTGTTTTTTTATTACTTTGTTTAGAAATAGAATTTTCATAACTATAAATATATTCTGGAAGTCAAGAAATCAATTGTTTATTTGATTCAGATATAAACTTTTTCTTACTTTCTACATCCAACATTAAATCATTATTAAATTCTTTATATCTTTCTTTTAATTGAGAATTATTTTTAAACATTTTATTGAGAGTTAAGACTATTTGATTATTTAGGGTTTGTATGTTTAAATTTTTAATTCTATTTTCAAAAACTCTTTTTAATTTATTTGTATCTAATTTTAAGTTGACTTCTATATTGAAATTATTTCATGCTCTTGCTGAATCATAAGAATCCAAAATGCTTACTGGTGCTTTGGAAAAACCCAAAAGTCTTAGAAAAGCATACTCATCTAGTTTTCATTTAGTCTTTGTTTTTATATGCATATGATTTATTGATAAAAAGTTTTTATCTTTGAGTCTGAGTGTAACATCTCCAACTTTATTTACTGTAAAATTATATTTCTGTTCTAAATCTGTTGTGAAATAATCATTAGAATTTTTCATTGTTTCTAAAACGTTTTCCACATTATATTTATCAATATAATTTTGACTAACATTTTTTTCTAAAGTAAGACCATTTTCGTCATTTTGCATAATGTATCAATTACTTTCATTATCATTAACAGAAACTTCAAAACCATTGTTTGATTTGTTTTTATCTCCTTTTGTTTCAACTAATTTAAATTGTAATTTAAAAACGTTTTCATTTTTCATATCAAATAAATCATCAATAAAATGATTCATAACATTTTCTAAATAATTTTCTAAATCAGTATTATCTCTATGATAAATATAGTCGTTTCCATTAAGTGTAATTCCTTGTTTTTCCTGATTAATTTTCACATTTTCTAAATCATCTTTATGACGTATAATTACATCTTTTTTTGATAATTTTTCATACAATTTATCTATATCATCCTGTATAAATGGATTGATTTTTAGATCATATTCTGGTTGATTTACTTCTTTAACTTTAAATTCATAAAACGGATTATAAGTTAAATTTTCTTTAATTGCTTCAACTATGCTTAACTGCGCTTCTTCTTGAGTATCAAAAGGATTGTTGAAACTATCAAAGTATTTTTTAACTATTCTGTTTTCAGAAATGTATGAATCAATTGCAAGTCTTTGATTATCAACATAATTTCCAAAAATATCTCTGTATGCAGGTTTTATTTTTTCTCGATCATATTTATAAAGTTTTTCTGGTTCAAGAAAAACTTGACCATATTGATTATTTGTGTCTTTTAAACCAATTGCACTTGTGAATCTTCTGTTACCTATTTTTAATAATTCATTTAGAATTTTAATTTTGTTTTTGATTTTTTCCTTCAGTAGATATAATTTTAAGCGGTCTAGAAAGTATAAAGTGAATAGAATCCTTTTCAATGTATTCTCTTCTTTCATCTGTTTTTACATCATAATCTCGTACTTTTCTTTCTCTAGAAAAAGTTAAATCATAATCGTAAAAATTATTTAAATCTTTATTTGCAATTATTTGAGCATTTTCCCTTGAGTTTAAATCATTTTCAATATTATATCAATCATTAAAATAATTTTCTGATTTATTGCTAATATCTAAAATAGAAGAGAAATTTATTTTAGGAATATTTGAATTGAATTTAGAAATATCTTCTTTAGATATATCTTCTAAAAATTTGTTTAATTTTGGTTTTGGAGTTGAAAATAGTTTGTATTTTGAATTAATTAAATTTCTAAAATTTATATTAGAAAATATAGACAATTCAGAAAAATAATTATTTTTAAATTCTTCTTGAAATACTAAATTAGAATTAAAATAAAAATAACCTTTTATTTTAACATTTGGTATTAATAAAAGTCTTTCCATAATAAATGGATACATTGCCACAACAATTAAATAATCATCTTGTTTTTTAGAAAAAGTGAAATCAAAATTACTTTCTTTAACTAAATATATATCCTCTTTATTATTTTGTTTAATTTTTTTACTGGGAGCAAATTGATCAATTACATCCTTGTATACTTTAAATTTAAAATTGTAATCTTTTATTCAATCATAAAGTTTCTGAAATTCTTCTTTTTTAAAATATCAAAAAATATTATTATTGTTGTTGATATTTTTATTTTCTTCAGAAGGGTAAGTATCTTGAAAATACTCATCTATTTCAATTAATTTTTTCATATTTACAATTTCATAATGTTCATGATTATTGAAATCAAATTCTTCAAAATCATCAAATACATAATTGTCAGTTCCTACATATTTTTCTTTATATTTGTTAAAAAGTTCTTCATATTTTTGTTCTTCAGGCGTTTTTGGAAAATTTGGTTCTTTTGATTTTTCTTCATGATTACAACTTACTACCAAATTTACAGAAGCAAAAGCTAGGATTGCTGCACTAGTTAATAATATTTTCTTTTTCATTATTTAGTTCCTTCTATTTTTTTAGTTCTATATTTTATATAATCTTTTAGATATGACATCATTCCTTCTTGAGAATCAAAGAATAATTCTTGATTATTTAAATCTATGGTTCACAAATTATAATAGTTAGATTTTATTTCAATAGATTTGTTATCTTCTACATAAAATCTTCTTTCTGCTACAGGAAGAATTAATTTTCCAAGAATTAATCTGTAGTTCAATTGGAAAATTTTAGGATCATTAAACTCAAATAATTCTTCTCTAAAAGGTTGTCCACGAGAAATTAATGTGCTTTTTAATCCTGGGATATAATATCTTTCTTTAGGTTTCATCCTTTTTAAAAGATATTCTTCTAAATTAGACTCTTCTGTTTGGTTAGCTAATTTTGTAATATTGGTATATCTTGAATTATAGTTGTAGATTTTTTTCTCTGCGTTATCTACAGAAATAAAGTTTTTTAAAATTCCTATTTTGGTGTTTTCTAAAAATAAAAATTCTTTATTTTTTCAAAAATATTCATTAAAATTTTCTAAAATCTTAAGCAATTTTTCATCTTTTTTAGTTTTATTATTTTCATAATAATCTAATCAAATACTTCTTAATTGATTTAATCCATTTATAGTAGAATCAGTTTTGTTTATATATTTTATTTTTTGATTATTAAATGGGCTTTTTATTAATTTTTTGTGATTAATAATTGTATAATCATCTTTTTCTATATGTTCAAATAATGATATATTATTTTGATTTTTATAAACAAATTTATCATTTAAAGAAAAGAATTTATTTTTCATAAAAATGTTATAAATATCTAAATTTATTCCCAATAATCTATATTTAATCAAAACTGATAGTGAATTAAAATTAAAATTTTTATTCAGTGTTTTTTTATTATTTTGTTTAGAAATAGAATTTTCATAACTATAAATATATTCAGGGAGTCAAGAAATAAATTGATTATTTGATTCAGATATAAACTTTTTCTTACTTTCCACATCTAACATTAAATCATTATTTAATTCTCTATATTTTTCTTTTAATTCAGGATTGTTTTTCAAAATTTTATTGAGTGTTAAAGTTATTTGATTATTTAGAGTTTGTATGGTTAAGTTTTTAACTCTATTTTCAAAAATTCTTTTTAATTTATTTGTATCTAATTTTAAGTTAACTTCTATATTAAAATTATTTCACGCTTGTGCTCTATCATAAGAATCCAAAATACTTACTGGTGCTATTGAAGTACCAAAAAATCTTACAATTGCTTGTTCATTAAGTTTTCATTTAGTCTTTGTTTTTATATACATATTATTTATTGATAAAAAGTTTTTTTCTTTTAATCTAAGAGTAACATCTCCAACTTTATTTACAAAAAAATTATATTTCTGTTCTAAATCTGTTGTGAAGTAATCATCAGAATTTTTCATTGTTTCTAAAACATTTTCTACATTATATTTATCTATATAATTTTGACTAACATTTTTTTCTAAAGTAAGACCATTTTCATCATTTTGCATAATAGATCAATTACTTTCATCATCATTAATAGAAACTTCGAAACCATTGTTTGATTTGTTTTTATCTCCTTTTGTTTCAACTAATTTAAATTGCAATTTAAAAACGTTTTCGTTTTTCATATCAAATAAATCATCAATAAAATTATTCATAATATTTTTTAAATAATTTTCTAAATCAGTATTATCTCTATGATAAATATAATCATTTCCATTGAGTGTAATTCCTTGTTTTTCCTGATTAATTTTTACATTTTCTAAATCGTCTTTATGACGTAAAATTACATCTTTTTTTGATAATTTTTCATACAATTTATCTATATCATCCTATATAAATGGATTAATTTTTAAATCGTATTCTGTCTGATTTACTTCTTTAACTTTAAATTCATAAAACGGATTGTAAGTTAAATTTTCTTTAATTCCTTCAACAATACTTAACTGTGCTTCTTCTTGAGTATCAAAAGGATTGTTGAAACTATCAAAGTATTTTTTAACTATTCTGTTTTCAGAAATGTATGAATCAATTGCTAGTCTTTGATTATCAACATAATTTCCAAAAATATCTCTGTATGCAGGTTTTATTTTTTCTCGATCATATTTATAAAGTTTTTCTGGTTCAAGAAAAACTTGACCATATTGATTATTTATGTCTTTAAGACCAATTGCACTTGTGAATCTTCTGTTTCCTATTTTTAACAATTCATTTAGAATTTTAATTTTGTTTTTGATTTTTTCCTTCAGTAGATATGATTTTTAAAGGTCTTGACAATATAAAGTGAATAGAATCTTTTTTAATATATTCTCTTTTTTCATCTGTTTTTACATCATAATCTTGTACTTTTCTTTCTCTAGAAAAAGTTAAATCATAATCAAAGAAGTTTTCTGAGTATTGATTTGCAATTGTTTCAACATTTTCTCTTGCACTTAAATCATTTTCAATATTATATCAATCATTTAAATAATTGTCTGAATCTAATTCAAAATCTATGGTTGTTAATAATTTTATGTTTGGAGCAGTAACATTAAATTTTTCCATTTCTTTTTTTGTCATATTTGGAAATAATTTTTCTATTTTTGGTTTAGGTATAGAAAAAATTTTGAAATGATCTCTGAATCCTCTTTCTCCGAAAGTTAAATTTGATTTTATATCTAGTGATGAAAAGTAACTATGTTCATCGTTTACACCAAAAGTCATAGCAGAAGTTAAAGCAAATAAGCCTTCTATTTTTACATTAGGTATTTGAACTAGTCTGTTCATAACAAAATAACTAACAGCCATTATTTCACTATAATAATCTTTCGTTTTAGATAAAGTAAAATTATAATTACTTTCTTTAACTAAATAGACATCTTTATTATTTAAATACTTTATTTTCTTTTCGGGCGCTAATTTATCTATAACATCTTTATATACTTTATATTTAAATTCAAAATCATTAAATCATGTATAAAATTTTTCTTCACTTTCTTTAGTAAAAAATAAATAAATATTTTGATTATTTTCTATTTTAATATTTTTTATTTGAAATACAGGATTTAACTCTACTAATTTTTTAGCATTAACTATTTGATAATGATTTATATTATTAAAATCAAATTCTTCAAAATCATCAAATACATAATTATCAGTTCCTACGTATTTTTCTTTATATTTGCTAAAAAGTTCATCATATTTTTGCTCTTCAGGTGTTTTTGGGAAATTTGGTTCTTTGGATTTTTCTTCATAATTACAACTTACTACCAAATTTACAGAAGCAAAAGTTACGATTGCTGCACTTGTTAATAATATTTTCTTTTTCATTATTTAGTCCCTTCTATTTTTTTAGCTCTATATTTTATGTAATCTTTTAAATATGACATCATACCTTCTTGAGAATCGAAGAAAAGTTCTTGATTATTTAAATCTATGGTTCACAAGTTATAATAATTAGATTTTATTTCGATAGATTTGTTATTTTCTACATAAAATCTTCTTTCTGCTACAGGCAGAATTAATTTTCCTAGGATTAGTCTATAGTTTAATTGAAAAATTTTAGGGTCATTAAACTCAAATAATTCTTCTCTAAAAGGTTGTCCACGAGAGATAAGGGTACTTTTTAGTCCTGGTATGTAATATCTTTCTTTAGGTTTCATTCTTTTTAAAAGATATTCTTCTAAATTAGATTCTTCGGTTTGATTTGCTAATTCTGTAATGTTTGTATACCTTGAATTATAGTTATAGATTTTTTTCTCAGCATCATCTACAGAAATAAAGTTTTTTAAAATTCCTATTTTAGTATTTTCTAAGAATAAAAATTCTTTGTTTTTTCTAAAATATTCACTAAAATTTTCCAAAATGTTAAATAATTTTTTATCTTTTTTGTCTTTATTATTTTTATAATAATCTAATCAAATGCTTCTTAATTGATTTAATCCATTTATGGTTGAATCTGTTTTATTTATGTATTTTATTTTTTGATTATTAAATGGATTTTTTACTATTTTTTTATGATTAATAATTGTATAATCATTTTTTTCTATATTTTCAAACATTGATATATTATTTTGATTTTTATAAACAAATTTATCATTTATAGAAAAGAATTTGTTTTTGACATAATAATTATTTAAAGCATTAAAAGAGTTAATTAAATATTCCTTAACTTGATCTTTTATGATTTTATTAAAATTATTTTCTTTTTTAAAATCTTTTTTAATAAATTCCTTAGAAATTTCATTTAGAGAATAATAATAAATTTTATCAATAGATATTGGGGTTTCTTTTATTTTTTGTAATAATAAAATTTTACTTTCCATATCTAAGATTAAATCATTATTTAGTTCTCTGTATTTTTCTTTTAATTCAGGATTGTTTTTCAAAATTTTATTGAGTGTTAAAACTATTTGATTATTTATAGTTTGTATGTTTAAATTTTTAACTCTATTTTCAAAAACTCTTTTTAATTTATATTTATCCAACTTTAAGTTTACTTCTATATCAAAATTATTTCATGCTCTTGCTGAATCATAAGAATCCAAAATACTTACTGGGCTTTAGAAAAACCAAAATATCTTACAATTGCTCGTTCATCTAGTTTTCATTTAGTCTTTGTTTTTATATTCATATTATTTATTGATAAAAAGTTTTTATCTTTTAATCTAAGAGTAACATCTCCAACTTTATTTACAAAAAAATTATATTTCTGTTCTAAATCTGTTGTGAAGTAGTCATCAGAATTTTTCATTGTTTCTAAAACGTTTTCAACATTATATTTATCAATATAATTTTGACTAACATTTTTTTCTAAAGTAAGACCATTTTCATCATTTTGCATAATAGATCAATTACTTTCATCATCATTAATAGAAACTTCGAAACCATTGTTTGATTTGTTTTTATCTCCTTTTGTTTCAACTAATTTAAATTGCAATTTAAAAACGTTTTCGTTTTTCATATCAAATAAATCATCAATAAAATTATTCATAATATTTTTTAAATAATTTTCTAAATCAGTATTATCTCTATGATAAATATAGTCATTTCCATTGAGTGTAATTCCTTGTTTTTCCTGATTAATTTTTACATTTTCTAAATCGTCTTTATGACGTAAAATTACATTTTCTTTAGCTAAAATATCTCTCAATTTATCTATATCATCTTGTATAAATGGATTAATTTTTAAATCGTATTCTGGTTGATTTACTTCCTTAACTTTAAATTCATAAAACGGATTATAAGTTAAATTTTCTTTAATCCCTTCAACTATACTTAACTGTGCTTCTTCTTGTGTATCAAAAGGATTGTTGAAACTATCAAAGTATTTTTTAACTATTCTGTTTTCAGAAATGTATGAATCAATTGCAAGTCTTTGATTATCAACATAATTTCCAAAAATATCTCTGTATGCAGGTTTTATTTTTTCTCGATCGTATTTATAAAGTTTTTCTGGTTCAAGAAAAACTTGACCATATTGATTATTTGTGTCTTTTAAACCAATTGCACTTGTAAATCTTCTGTTTCCTATTTTTAATAATTCATTTAAAATTTCTTGATGATTTCTAAATGATTTAGGTACACCATTTATTTCTATTACATATAAATGTCCTGTTTCTGAATCACCAGAAGCAGAGACAGAAATTACCGGTAAAGAAACATAAGCTGCTGTTGTTAAACTAAATATTATTTTTTTCATTGTTTTCTCCTTTTATTTTGTTTTTTCTATATTCTTCTATGAAGTAATTTATTAATTC
The DNA here is from genome assembly GCF_054343415.1 of Mycoplasma sp. AC157. NCBI lineage: Bacteria > Bacillati > Mycoplasmatota > Mollicutes > Mycoplasmatales > Mycoplasmataceae > Mycoplasma > Mycoplasma sp. AC157. The sequence continues at coordinate 35,751 of NZ_JBTGVE010000007.1, forward strand.
TTCTTTGGAGTCAAATTCTTTTCCTAAATAAGAATATACAGTTCTTGGATTATAGCGATAGACTTCTTTTCTGATATCTAAACTTTTATCTGTTTTTAAAAACTCTTTTGCCTGGTCATAATTTAAAAAGTATTTAACATTATTTTCTTTATCAAAAATTTTATAAAGAATAATTTTTTGATAACTTTTAAGTTCGCTATATTTATATTGACCGTCAATATCTCTTCTTAAGACAAATTTTGATCTAACTTTAAATTTGTCTGCATATTTAGTAAGCAGTTGCTCTATTTCTTTTTTAACATCTAAATAGACATATTTAGAATTAGAACGAATATTTGTATCAAGTACAACAAATCTTTCACTATTACTTAAATCATTATTTAATAATAATTTTTCAATTTCTTCTCTACTTAAATAAGAATTATCATATTTTTCTAGTGAAAGATTTTCTAAAAATTTTTCTTGTTCTAATGGATAAGAATCTTTTAGTTCAGGAACCTGTAATAAATAAATTGGTTTTAAATTAATATTTAAATAGTTAATGAATTTTTTCATTAATTCTTTATAGTTATCTACTTTATATTGAAAATTATCAGAGTCAAATTTTAAATAAGTAATATCTGTTAAGTATCTAGCGCGATTATTTTCGTTTGCTAAATAATTTTGCAATTCTTCAACACTCTCAAAGAAAGGCATAGTGTTTTTATCAAAATTTGATGTAGGAATTTCTTTTTCAAAGGAATATAATATTTTTAAATCATCGATATATTCTAATTGTAAATTTCCTTTTTCAATTTCTTGAATTACTTCTTTTTTAAGGTATTCAAACATATACTGATCATATTTTTTATTATTAAAATAAAATTCATCTTTTACTGTTGCATTTAAAATTTTTACTGGTGTTAAGATTTTATCTTTGATCTTGCTAATGTCAGAATTTACTTTATTTCATAATCCTCAAAAACGTTTTGTGGAACTTCCGCCTTGTCAAATATAATCTTCTTCTGAATTTGGTTTAAAAACATATTCATGAAATTCTTCTGTTCCTATTGCTTGAATAATAAAGTCAAAAAGGATTTCAACACCAAAAGCTCAAGGTCCTAAAACTTGACTTAAGTTTTTAATTGCTCCTGCTGCATTTTTAATAAAATATAAGGTGGATTCTAGTGTTTTTTCTGTACTTGCAAAGAAGATGAAATCTGTTGCAAGACCTAAAAGTGCTGCACTTTTATTTAAAAATTTTTGATTTTGTTCACTAATATGTTTTTTAGTTGGTTTTGTGTATTTTCCCGTACTTTTGAATTTTTTTGTTCATTTTCAATGAGTTTTTTGATCCACTTTTTTTAGTATTTTATCTTTTTCTTGTCTTAAAGTTAGAACAGTGTCATAAAACTTTGGAGAATCAATTAAAGAAGTGTGATTTGCAAAATCATTTGAAGCAAATTTAACAAAACTAATTAGTTCAAAATAATCTTTATATTGATCTTTTAATGTTTTAATTTCTTTGGATGGAATATAAGCACTACTACTTTCTTCATATTCAATGTTAAATATATCAACATCAGGTAGTGTTAATAATTGTTCTATTGAAGATTTTAAAACAAATTTAATGCTTTTTGAAACTGCAATAGTAGCATCAATAAATTCTTGTTGGCTTTTGTTTAAAGAGTTAAAAACAGGAACATTTTTAACATATTCTAAAGTGTTTTCGTTGTAATTATAGGCATTTTTGGTTTTTGAAGTTAAAGAATACAATTCAAAAAATTCTTTGTATTTTCTTAATTCTTCTTCGCTATTAGTGTCTTTTAATAAAAGGATTCTATCAAATTCTTCACTTGAATTTGTGTTAGTTAAAGAAGCGGTTGCAAAATTTATTAAATTAATTGCATTCATAAATTTAGTACTTTGTGTAAGCGAACCTAAAAAGTAGTCAGGACTTGTTGATACCGAAATATTTAAATCATCTTTTAAACCATACAATTTTAATAAATCAATGTGTTCGTTGTTTTCTGTAACATAAAATTCATCTGTGAATATTTCTTTTAAAGTTGTATTAATAGTATTTAAAAATGATTTTATATATTTCTTAAATACATAAACTGTTTTAAAGTTAATTTTACTTTCAAACATTGCTGAAATAGAAGAAATATAAAAGGAATAAATTTGATTAAATATAGTTCCGTGTTTTCCTTTTAAAAGGATCTTATTTGCATCTTGAATTTTGTCTCAAAGAGTAACGTCTTTTAAATTAGCATATTTAATTTTAGAAAATTCTTCTTTCAAATTCTCTAGATCTTCTCTTAATAAATAATTATTTAAAATTGAGAAATTTTGATTATAATCTTTTTGTAATTTTTCTTTATCATTTTCGTTTAAATGGGAATTTAAAAGGAATTTGTCAAAATTAGCATCACTTTTTTGTTTAATAATTTGAGAGACAAAATTATTTACAAGACTTTTTTTAGTTTCTTCCATTGGGTTTGTAAATAATTTTTCTTCTCTCTCTTTTTTATTTCAATTATTTACATCAACAATGTCATTTATAGAACCTGATGGACTATCTAAAAATAATTTCCCATAGAAATTTTCTTTTACTGATTTATCTAAATCAACAATAAATTTATTTTGTCCGTTAGTTGAATTTAATTTTAAAATCGGTAATTCACTTAAATATGAATCAAATACTTGATTTTTGATAAAGTTATCATATTCATAAATTTTGTTTTTAAAATAAATGTATTTTTTGTAATTATTTTTTACAAAATTATCTAAATTAGATTTAATTGAAATATCAGAAAAAGAAATTAAATCATTTGGTGCTTTAATATGTTTATTAGTTTTAGCAAACTTAATTTTTGATTTTAATTCACTTAATTTTTGCTTATCTGATATATTTTTAGTAGCAATCTCTTGATAAAGATTTTCAAAATAATTAATTAATTCGGCTTTAGTTTGAAAAATTTTAGCATTGCCGCTATTTTTATCTAAAGTTGTTTCATATTTATAAAAGGAATTTACATTAAAATATGAAAGTTTTGCTTCTAATTCATCAGTAAAAACTTGATTATCTTTTCCAAGAAAAACTTCTTTATTTTCTAATTCATCTTTTCTTACAAGAGTTGGTCCAAATAAATTAGAATTTAACTCATTACTTGGTAAAATCTGTTTTTCAAGTTCTTGAATATCTTTATTAGAAAAGAATTCAACTGCTTCTATTTTTTGATCTAACATTACATTTAAATCACTAAAATTATCGATTAGTTTATCTAATGTTTTTGAAACAAAAACATCTTTGCTTTGATATTGTGTTTCTTGTTTTAATTGTTCTAAAATACTACTTTTGATTTGTTCTTCTTCATTAATTGTTTTCTTATTTTCTTTATTTATAGGCATTAAAATGGCAGCAGCAACTCCTGAACCTACTAAAACTGTTGCTATTGCACCAAAACCTAAATTTTTAATATATTTTTTCATTATTTACTCCTTTTTACCCAATAAAATATTAGAAATGAACCATTTAGTAATGTAACTAATATTATTAAAGTTAAACCTAAATAATTAAACTTATTTTTTACTGATATTTTATTAGTTACAACATATTGAAAATCAGTAATTTTTGGTTTATTTGCTAAAAATTCAAATTCATAATTTTTATTTTCATTGTTTGATAGATATTTAAAGTTTTTCAATTTATCAGATAAATTTTGAATTGAAAATGACTCAGAAATCAAATAATTTTTTCAATCATCGATTGTGTTAATATTTGAATAATAAATATGAAATTGTGATAAATCTACTTCAAAATATTTAAATGCACTATTTAATATTCAAACTTTATTATCCTTGAATATTAAATATTTTTGAGATATAAATTCAAAATCTTGATTATCTATTTTTGAATTTAAATCTATTTCTTTATTATTTAAAATCAAAGATTCTACATAAAATTTGCTCAGTTTATTATTTACAAATTTATCATTTATAAATCTTCTTTTTATAAACAATAAATTCAGAAAATCAAATAATTCTTGTGAATTTTGTTCAATAAATTGTTTTATAAAAAATTGGTCTTTTAGAAAATAGATAAAATCTCTTTTAAAAGTTTGAATATTTATATTATCTAAACCATTTAGTTGTCTTATAAACAAAATTTCATCATCACTAAAATCTTTTTCATCTCATAAATCTTTATTTATTTTTACTTTTAGATTTTCATAATTTATATTCTTATTTATGTTAGAAAAATTTAGTGTAGACAATAATGAATTTCTATCTAAGATTAAAAGTGCTTCTTGATTTTCTTTATATAAAAAATATTCATTGTTAGTAGTATCTCAATCATGCTTGTCAAATTGATTTATTTGATATAAAGTATTATAATTTCCTTTATTTTCTATATGTTTTATATTGTTGTGCATATTTTCTTTAAATACTAAAATTGAAAGTAAATATAGCGATTCAATAAAATCAAAATATTCTTTATTTTTATAGTTTAAAAACTTTTCAGAAACATTATAATAATTCATTTTATTTTCTTTTGATAACTCTATAGCTTGAAAAATATTTGGATTTTTATAATTTTCTGAATAGTTAATAGTACTTCTTGTTATAACAGGAATTAAAATAAAAGTACTAGTTATCATTGAATTGATCAAAATATTTTTCATAGATGATTTAAAAATTTTGATGATTAAAAGAAAAATAAAGGAAAATAATATAAAAACAAAGTTATTAACTAGTCAATTTAATAAAGTAATATAAATTACAACTAACTCACTAGAGGTGGCGAGAGAAATTATTATTTGATTTAATATTACAAGGAAATTTGTAACACTAAATAATATATAAATAGTTATTATTTTAGAAAATAAAATTACTCTTTTACTAGAAAATAAAGTGTTTTGAAAACCATCGTAGAAATTTCTTTTAGTTCCTATAAAAAGTAAATAAATCAAAGTAAAAGAAATAATTGCACAAATGACAAAATTAATATAAAAGATAAATCAATTATAGTTTATTAAATTATTCTTACTTAAAATTACAGGAATTACTGAAAACGAAGATAAAAAACAAAATACCAACAATATTCAAATTGTATGTGTTTTAAATAAATACTTAAAATTATTTTTTAAAATTGTTTTCATATTCTCCTTTGAGTGTTTCTATAATTACTTTTGTAAAATTTTCTTTTTTGTTTTTATTTTCTTTTAAATTGATTTCTTTAATTTCACCTGAATCAAGCAATACAAAATCTGTAACATAAGGCAAGATATTATTTATCTCATGGGAAACGATTACAATAGTCATATCGTTTTCAACTCTTAAATTATCTATAGTTTTGTAAAACTTTTCTTTTCAATAAATATCTAAATTACTTTCTAATTCATCAATTAGTAGTAATTTTGGCTTAATAAATTCCACTAATATCAAAATTAATTTTTGTTTTTCTCCTGAAGAAAATTTATTTGGGTTTTTATTAAAGGATATTTTATATTCTTGCATTTTATCTTTTATTGCTTGTTTTGAAATTTTCTTTTGATGAAAATAATAATAAAAATGTTCAATAAATTTCAATGCACTCATGTTGCTTGGAAATTTCAAATCAGTGTTGAAATATAAAACATCTTTTTTACCTTTGATTTTTTCTAAAAACTCATTGTCTATAAAAATTTCACCATCATAATCTGAATCATTTCCAGCAATTATTTTTAAAAGTGTACTTTTACCAGAACCATTATTTCCTGCTATTAAATAAAAACTTTTAAATTCGATGTTAAGTGAAATATTGTTTAATATTTTCTTGTCCTTATAAATTTTACTCACATTTTTGATAACTACTTTACTCATATATTCTAATTATATCATTTTATTTAAAAAAATTCACTTTTTTTATAAAAAGAATAAAAAATTTTGAATAAATTAGGGATTATTTTTACTTAAATTTTTATTTAAAATTCTTTTGAATAAAAAATCCGCTATTTTAAAAAACTAAATAGCGGATATAAACTTTTTTAAATTTTGTTATCAACAACCTTTTTTATTTTACTTTTTTCTTTTGATGAACTAGAATATTCCAATATTGAAATAATTAAAACACTGATAGCGGCAGGAAAAATAGTGAAATGAAATGGGATTTGTAAAACAAATAAACCAATTTTAAGTATACCTATAAATAAAACGCCCATTAATATACCAAAAACAATAAAAACTATTGCTGCATAAGCAATTAATATTATTTTTTTGTTTTTTACATTTAAACTTAGGTTCAAATTTTCTTTTTTGTAAATTAAAAAATAAAATAACATAGTGAAAAATATAAAAATAATTTTTTTGCTAAAACCTAATTTTGCATTTTTAATAAGCAAAAACTTATAGATAATGAAAATTAGATAATTGAATAAAGAATAGTAAATTATACAAAGAGTTAATACAAATTGTCATCCTCCATCTAAATAATGCAATTGCTTTTCACTAAATGTTATAAATAAAATTAGAAAAAATATAAATATTGTTAACATTAAATTTGAAAGAAAACCTAATGCTAAAATTTTCTTTTTATCTTGGTACATAATTCTCCTGTTTGTTTATTTAATTTATATACAACCATAATGTATATACAATATAATTATTTCACTTTGTGAAAATATTTGAACAAAACCTAAATTTTTACTATTTTTCTATACTTAGCAAAAAATGACACATTTTCAACAAAAAAATGTGTTTTTTTATCAAAATTTTTGATTTTTTTCTTTAATTTTTTCAAAATTTTAGTATAATATAAATACTTAGGAGGAACTATATGTTTTTTAATGATTTTAAAGTAAAATTACCTATTAAAAATGCAAAAATTTCTAGACAAAAAAATGTTAAATATGTTCAGTTAGTGATAGAAAGCAAATATGATAAAGTAAAAAAATACCAAGTGGACAAAAAAGTTTTAATCGGAAAAGCAACAGAAGATGAGAAATTTTTAATACCAAATGATAATTACTTTAATTATTTTGGTGAAGAAACTTTGATTGAAGTTGAATCAGAACAAAAATTTTCTGAGTCTATGAGTATTGGACAATATTTTGTGTATCAGTTTGTTTTTAAGAAACTTGGGATTGATTCAATCTTAAAAAATATGTATGGTGTGAAATCTGATTTGTTGCAAGGATTAGCTTGTTTTTATTCATTAGATTCTAATTCAACTTCGCAAGGATTTTTAGATTGAACATTTGATAACTATATAAAATTACAAAAACAATACTCATTAGCATCTATTTCTAAATTTATTACAAATGATATAACAAACCAAAATATTAACGATTTTTCATTTCAATGAATTAATAAATCAAAAGAATTATTTCATTTGAAAAATAAAGATGTTTATCTAAATATTGATTCTACAAATGTCGCAACTGAAGCTAAAAATATTGAAATGGCTGAATATGGTTATTCAAAAAATAACAAGAGCGAACCTATTGTAAACATTAATATGATTGTCGAACAATCAACTGGTATTCCTGTGTTTCACGAGGTTTATTCAGGATCAATAACAGACCAATCTCAATGTATTTCATTAATGGAAAAAGCGAATTCTTTTGAACTAAGAAAACATATTTTTGTTCTTGATAGAGGATATTTTTCATCCAAAAACCTTGATTTTATAGTAGAAAACGATTTTCAATTCATTATGATGGCTCGTACCTGAAACAAACAATTAAGAGAAATAATTTCAAGAAAAAAGAATGAAATTATTGATCAATATAACA
>NZ_JBTGVE010000008.1:0-40953 GCF_054343415.1 Mycoplasma sp. AC157
AAATAGCCAATTTATTTACACATCTTGACTCTCTCCTTTCACTTCACAAGCGTAAAAGACTATTGATTAAAAAGGTAAAATGATTTTGTAAAAATAGTGTAAAAATGCTTATAAATCTAAATATTTCTAAAAAATTAAATATAGTTTTAATAAATGTATCTATATTTTTGATAAAAAGATAGAATAAATATGAAAAATATAATAATCTTAATTGTTTTATTGATATTAATATTATTAATAAATAAAACAGAATAAAATTTGTAAATTTAAAATAAAAATCCCTTTTTCTAAGGGACTAATGTTATTTAAGATATAGTACATTTTAATAAAATAAGAAAAATAAATTTATTCTTTTTTAAGTTTTTGTATTAAACAAACATTTTTTCTAAGAGTTTTGCTTTTATATTTTCTAATGCTGTTAACTTACGCTTGTGAAGTGAGATTAGAGAATCTAAATTATCAAACAAAGTGCATATTTTATTTTGTTCATTGAAAGTAGGGAAAAATATTTCAAAATTAAGAATTTCATTTTTAGATAAATTCAATTGAGCTGAACCACCTGATTTTTGTCTAAATAAATATTGTTTTGAATTTATTTGATTGGAAAAGAAATTACTTTTGTATTGTTCATTAATTCTAACTAATGCAACTCTTTGATTTAACACATATAAAGAATTTTCAGGGATAATTGCAGTTTTTCCAATTAATTTTCCTTCTCCTATATCAGACAAAATCATTACTAAATCATCTTTTCTTAAAAATTGTTTAGCAAAATCAGTTCTTTTTCCATTTTCCTGTAATTTTCCTTCTATACTAACACTGTTTAAGTTTATTATTTTGTATTTTCCTGATTCTTTTGCATATTTTTCATAAGAATCACCATTTTCAAAATAGGAAATATTCCCCAAAATGTCCTGTTCTCAAGCGTGAGTAAATTCTTTGAATCTTATACTTGGAATGTTTGAATTTTGAGATGGAAACATCTTGTCAAGTAATGTGTTTTTAATGTTTTTTAGAAAATTATACTTACGCTTGTGAAGTGAAAGGAGAGAGTCTATTAATAAAATGAGTTTACTATTTTTTTCTTGCTCTTCTATTTTTGGTAGTATTATTTTTTCTTCATCAAGTTTATCAATATATAAACACAATCTAACACTACCTTCTTTGTTTTTGTTAATTATTTCTTTAAAATTTTTGGATTTAAATCATAAAAACATTCAATTATCTTCTATATAATTAACTGTTTTAAAAACTTCGTATAAAGGACTAATCAATACGTTTTTACCTTTATTATAGTATCCAATCGAACCGATATCAATTCTTGCAGGATTATAAGCAAATGAAAAAGGTTCAACTATCAAAGAATTTCTTTTATTTGCTGTTACAGCTTTTCCGCCATTTTGAAAAAAATCTTTTTGATTTACAAAACCAGAAGAATTTGTTATTGAATAACTTTCTAATGATAAATTAGATTTATTTTTATTTCTATAAGAAATTAATAAATTCCCCAAAACTTCCTGTTCTCAAGCGTGAGTAAATTCTTTGAATCTCAAAGAAGGGACTAAATTATTTTTTGTATTATTTGACATTTTTCTCCTTTTATTGTTTATTTAATATTTTTGTAATAAATTCCAGTTTTTCTTTTTGTACATGCATAGTTGAGAGAAATTTCATTGTTTGTATTAAGTTAGGTAAGACTCATTTATAATCTTTATCTAAAAAATTTAAAGATTTGTCATTGTTATTAGAAACAAATAATTCTAAGTCTTCAATTATTGCATGAGTTAAATAACTTTCTGTTTTTACTGTTAAATCAGTTAAATAATTAGCTCATTGAAAAGCAAGATAATTTATTAATTCTTGATAGTTTTTAATTTCATTTAAAGAATCAAGAGTAGTTTGAAATATTGTTTCTTCTAAAGAACTAATATTGTTGTCAAGTCTTCTTAGATAATTTAAATAATCATAAACTTCAGCTATTTTGAATTTAATTTCTTTTTCTGTTTCAGTTTGAGTGCTTGCAGGATTTAAAAGTTTTTTAATTCTTTCTAAATCACTTGTTTTAATTTTACTTGATTTAAATAAAGTTTGACATTCTGGATAAGTAGAAATTTCTAAGAGTAATGAGTTCATTCGCTCTTCTATTTTGTCTCTTAGTTCTTTCATATGAATTAAATCTTCAGCATTTTCATCTGCTTCTACAGAAATAACTAATAAGAAATTAATAAGATCTGATTCTTTTTCTCCTTCTGAAAATTTTCTTATATAACTATCCATTAATCTATCAAAATTCATTTTTCTTTTTTCTTTAAATACAGATATTTCAGGAATAATAAATTCATCTACTGCTTTTTGTAATTCAAACATTAATTTTTCCTTATCTAAAAAAGGAATGTTTTTAATTGAAGCGTTAGCAAATCTATCTATTTCACTTTTAATAATTTCTTCTCAATTTTCTGGAAATTCATCGATTTCAGTGAAAAAAGGAATAAAGTAGTCAACGATTTTTTCTCTAACTTTTTCCATTTTAGTTTCTATTTTTTTAATTATTTTGGACTCTAAAACTAATAATGTTATTTTTTCAGCATTAACTATTTTATAACCTGAATTATTTACTTTAATTGCTATTTGATCTTGTAAACCACTAATTTCATCAAAATATTTTTGTACAGGTCTAAAGTCTTCTACTGTTAGTAAATTATGAATTTTATTAAATTCTTGATTGGAAGAGTTAACATCTTCTTTTGTTATGTATTTAGAAATTTGAAGATCAAAATTATTAGAGGTAATTTCTTGGATAGAAACCTGTTTTGAAAATCCTTTGATTTCTTTTTTATCTTTATAAGTATTTAAAATATTCTCAATGTTATCAGGACTTAATTTGCAAATATCATTGTTTAATTTTACAAATAAATTAGTTGCATTAATCATAAAAATATCTTTATTTATTTTATTCTTTTTAAAGATTAATAAAACATCAGTGTTGGAAGTTCCAGAAAATAATTTATTTTGTAAATAAATAATTGAGTCTAAATGATTTTCAAGCACAAGTTTTTTTCTAATCTCTTTTTCTACTGAAGCACTTGTTAAGATTGATTCTGGTGCTAAAATAACCATAATTCCTTCATCATCTAAATTGTATAAACCTTGTAAAATAAAAGCTCAATCTGCTTTGGTTTTAGGTGGTGTACCATATTCTTTAAAATAAGGGTTGAAATTTTTAGATATTTCTGAATTTCAACTTTTAGAATTAGGAATATGTGATAATACTACATCTGCTTTAGGATTATTTGTTTTATATAAATCATTTGGTGAATAACTGGTAAATGAATCAGCATTTTTGATTTTTCAATTTTTAAAATCAACATTATTAATTATAAAATTCATTCTACTTATGTTGTAATTTCAACTATCAATTTCAATTGCATTATATTGAACTAAATCTGATTCATTTTTATATTTTTCAAAGGTTTTACCTACATTTAACATTAAAGAAGAAGTTCCGGCTGTTGGATCATAAATCTTAAGTTCATCTTTATTTTTAACATCTTCTAAAACTATTTTTGAAACTATAATTGAAGCATCATTAGGTGTATAAAAACCTTCATTTGCATTTTTATTTTCTTCAGAAAATTCACTAATTAAAAATTCAAATATCTCTTTAAAAATAAAATGATCGTTTTGATAATCAATATTTATTAGTTCAACAACAGATATTGCTTCTTCTATTAGAATTTTTAAATCTTTTTTATTTTTTCAGTTTTTTTCAATTTCATTTTTAGAAATATAAAATATATCACTAAATAAATAGGTATATTTATCATTTTTTTTAATATGATTATGAAAGAGTTCAAATCTCTCAAGTATTTTTTCAAAAGTAATATTTGAACTATGACTTGCCATATATTCTTTATATAAAGTACTAAATAAATTATCGTTAAAAATGAAGTAACCAAGTTCATTTTGAACTGTTTTGTAAATGTTTTTAATTTCTTCAAAAGAGTTAAAATATTTAGTTTTTCTGAATAATGATTTATATTTAAAATAAGAATAATCAAAATACTTGAATGCATTTTCATCTATCTTTAAATTTTGTTTCATAAAAACTTCTTGTTTTCTTGAAAGATATTTGTAAAAAGCAAAATATAAGGTTAGATGTTTGAATTTGTAAAAATCAGTTGCTGTTAATTTTCTAAAAATATTTCAATTTTTTATGAAATAATCAATTTGAGTTGTTCAAAAAGATACTGCTTTGATTTTATTTTGTTTTTGTTCCATTTTATACTCCTTTGAATTTTAAAATAAGTTTCTACTATTATAATTATATTTTAAAATTCGTTTTTTATTTATAGTTATAAAAATAAAAAATCTAATTATAAAATTAGATTAATTATTAATTAATATCCCATTTTTTTAATTACTTTTTCGTTATTTACTCAATTTTTACTTACTTTCACATTGGTAGAGAGAAAAATTTTACTATTAAAAAGTTCTTCAAGTTCTTTTCTTGAATTTATTCCTATTTGTTTAATCATTGCTCCGTTTTTACCAATAACAATTCCTTTTTGTGAATCTCTTGAAACATATATTGTTACATCTATTTGCATTGAATGTTCTTTTTCAATAAAATCATTAACTATAACAGCAATGTTATGAGGCACTTCATCTTCTAAAAGATTAATAGCGTTTTTACGAACAATTTCTTTAGCAAGAAAACGCATACTTTTATCTGTTATATCTTCAACTGGATAAAAAGGTTCAGATTCATAGCTATACTTTTTAATTTCATTAATTAATTCTTGAATTGTTTGTTCATAAGTGATGGATGTTCCTAATACAAGGGAAAATCCTTTGGATTTGAGTTGTTCTGCTTTTCTTTTAAGCATTTCTTTATCAGAAACAAGATCCACTTTTGTAATCAGAGCAATTTTATTTTTAAAATTTTTGATTTTTTCTAAAATCATAAAATCACCTGTTCCAATTTCTTGGTCAGCAGGTTGTAAAAATAAAATTAAGTCTGCATTTTTTAAAGATTCATAAGAACTATTGTTTAATGAATCACCTAATTTTTGCTTGCTTTTGTGAATACCAGGAGTATCAATAAAAACAATTTGATATCCTTCTTCATTATAAATTCCGTTTATTTGATCTCTTGTGGTTTGTGGTTTTGCACTTACTATTGATAAATCATATTGTAAGATAGCATTAAGTAAAGATGATTTTCCAACATTTGGTCTACCTATAATTGCAACAAAACACACTTTCATTAAACTTTAATATCCTCACTTAAAATAGGGAAAGGAACCATTTCAAGAACAGTATTTACTCTGCAAGTACCATCATTAGAATATTGAAATATTTTACCATCAAGTGGCATTAATTCACTCATAACTTGCCTACAACCTGCACAAGGAGAGATGAATTCATTTTTCCTTGATATTATATGAATTTCGGTAATTTCTCTTGGTTTAAATCCGTAAGAAATAGCTCCAAAAAGAGCGCTTCTTTCTGCACACATTCCAGAAGGATATGCAGCATTTTCTACATTAACACCATTTCATTCTTTTCCGTCTTTATTTTTTAAAATTGCAGCAACTGCAAAATTTGAATAAGGTGAATAAGAGTTATCTAAAAGTTTTTTTAATTTTATGTACATTATCTACTAATCTCCATTTTCTTCATTATTTTATCAACGTGATAATTCATTTTATCTTCATCTTCTTTTGTTAGATGATCAAATCCAAATAAATGAGCTAAACCATGAGCAAAAAGATAGCAATATTCTCTTTTTAGTGTGTGACCATATTCTTTAGCTTGTTCTTTAACTTTTTGATAAGAAATAATTATTTCTCCAAGTGGTAAAAAATCTAAAAAATCAAAATCACTTCAATTAGTTCCAAAAGAAAGAATATCTGTAACTTTATCTTTTTTTCTATATTCTTTGGAAATTATTTTAATTTGTTCATTATCCGTGAGTAAAAAATCAACAACAATTTTTTTTCTAGCTTTAAATTCTTGATGTGCAAGATTTAAAATCTCTTTAAATTCTTTCAAGTAACGAAATTGATAGTTTGTGTTATTTGAAAAATTCAATTTATTTTCCTTTATCATATTTAAAATTATAATATTTTTTTATAATATTAAAAAAATATTCTCTAAAATTTGAGAATATCTATTTTTAGTCTAAATCTATTTCGATTTCGTTTTCTTCTGCATTTTGTTGTTGTTTGCTTAATTGCTCATCTTCTTGTGCTTTTGTTAATTCAATAACTTTATAATCATTTGATTTTTTAAGTTCAACTTTTGGTTGTTCTTGTTGCTTATCTTTGTTTGCTTTAGGTTCTTCAACAGGAGTATCTTTTGGTTCAGAATCATCAACAATATCGATTTCACTATCTTGTGATTTAGCAGCTTGCTCTTTTAATTCTTGGTCTTCTTGTTCTTTAGAAACTGAAATAACACTGAATTTTCTATCAAATTGTTTTGGTATTTCATCTCCGATTGTAGTTCAAGTATTTTCAGGATCTTGATTTTCTAATTGATCATGAAGTTTTTGTTTTTGATCTGGTGTTAACTCTACTTGTGGAGTTTTTGGTTGAACTGGTTCGATAGTTGAATTGTCTTGTCCTTCTACTGTGCTGTTGTTATCTTTAGTTTTATCAATTTTATTAAGTTGATCGTCAAGAATTTGTTTTTCTTCTTTTTTAGTAACATCTAATTTTGTAAATTTTCTGTTAAAACTTTGTGAGTTATCATCACCAATAGTTGTTCAAGTGTTTTTTAGATCTTGATTTTTTAGTTGATCACTAAGTTGTTGTTTTTGTTCAGAAGTTAAAGGAATTTGTGGTGTTTTAGGTTTTTCTGATTTACTGTCAGTATTGTTATTATCTTGTCCTTCAACTACACTATTGTTATCTTTTGTTTTATCAATCTTCTTAATTTGCTCATCAACAATTTCTTTTTCTTGCTCTTTAGTAACCTCTAATTTTTTAAATTTTCTGTCAAAAACTACAGGTTCAACGTTACCTATCGTAGTTGATGTATTATTTAAATCTTGTTTTAAATATTGTTCATTTAAAATTTCTTTTTGTTGCTTAGTTAAAGGAATTTGTGGTTTTTTTGGTTCTGAAGGTTCACTAGTTGAATTGTCTTGTCCTTCTACTGTACTATTATTATCTTTAGTTTTATCGATTTTATTAAATTGATCATCAAGAATTTGTTTTTCTTCTTCTTTTGAAACGTGTAAGACTTGAAATTTTCTGTCAAAAACAACTTCAGAATCTTGTGTTTGAGATTTTGGATTTGTTGTTGCAGTATCTGGATTTTGTGAATCAGTTTTAGTTTTGTCTGAATTGTTATTTAGTTTTGGATTTTTAGTTTTTTGATCAATAAAACCATTTTCAGGTGCTTTATCTTTATCTTTTTGAACAGCTTGTGTTTTATTATCGTCTTTTGGTTGTGAATTACTTGGATTTTGAGATTTGTTTTTGTCTTTTATTTTCTCAGGATCAGAAACTTTAACATCGTTTCCTGGTAGTTCTGCAATTGGTGTTATTACAGGGTTTGGATTTTCTTTAACTGGTTCAGTTTGTGTTGTTCCCGATCCAGGATTTTTAGGTTCGCTAGGTTTAGTTTCTGTTGTATCATTACATGAAATTACCATACTTATTGGTAATAATGGACTGGTTAAAGCCAATTTTGGAAATACCTTTTTAATTTTTTTACTCATTTTTCTCCTTTTTTCTAATTTATTTAAATTAAATTATTAATTTACATAATATATAGAAATACATAAGAAAATAAAGAGTGCTTCTATATATATATATATATATATAGCAGTTAGTAACTTACTAACAATTTAATTAAAAAGAACTTAAATAAATATATTTCAATTATAACTCTTAAGTTACAAAAATAAATATAATTTATATTAAAAAAGGCAAAAACTGAGTTTTTTACGCTTTTTTTGAAGTTTTTTAGTTTTAAAAAATAAATAAATAAGAAAATTTAAGTATATTTTGTAATAAAAAAAGGAATTTTTTATATAATTATAAAGTATATGGAATAGTACCCAAGAGGCTGAAGGGGATACGTTGGAAACGTATTAGGAGAGGCAACTCTCGCGCAGGTTCAAATCCTGTCTATTCCGCCATTGCTCAGGTGGTGAAATGGTAGACACGCTAGATTGAGGTTCTAGTGCGAGAAATCGCGTTCGGGTTCAAGTCCCGTCTTGAGCACCATATCAAAAAGACCTTTTAATCCGCTTTTGCGGATTTTCTTTTACTTTTGAAAAAAAATGAAAATTTTTGAATTAAATATATTGAAAAATACTTTAAAATGATATAATTTGTTTGTTTTTATCTATAATAAGTTTAATGATAAAATCAGAAAGGAGTAATGTGGAAGATTCAAAAAATAAAAAAATTATGTCTTTTGCAAAACAAAAGGAAATAAACGAATACATAAGAACTAAAAAGATTTTAAAACCTATTGAAATTGAACAAAAATTCCAATTAACAAAAAGTACTGCAAGAAGATACCTTCTTAAACTTGAAGAAGAAGGTTATGTTAAAAGACCTTTTGGTGAAATTGTTTATAACGAAAAAAGAAATTATTTAGATAAAATTGTTATTGACGAAATTAAAGTAAATGTAGAGGCAAAAAGGAGCATTGCTAGAACAGCTGCTGTTTTAGCGAAAGATTACTTAAACATTTATTTAGATGCAGGTTCTACTTGTTATTATTTACTTGAATATTTAGATACTGATGTTAATATTTTTACAAATTCTATCCATAATGCTATGAAAGCTGTTGAAATGGGATTCAAAAATATTTATGTAGTAGGTGGAAAAATAAAACATAAAAGTCTTTCAACAAATTCTCATGATTTATCAGCTATTGAAAATTTTAAATTCCAAATAGCATTTTTAGGTGTTAGTGGTATTGACGAAAATGGAAAACTAACAACAACAGAAATAGGTGATGGGAAAATGAAAAACTTTGTAGCTCAACATTCTGAACTTGTTGTTGTTTTAGCGACCGAAGAAAAATTTGGATTTGGAACATTCTATGATTTTACACCATCTGACAAATTAGTTTTAGTAGTTACAAATTATAAAAAAGAAAAAGAATTTGAAGGATTGAATTTAATTAGAACTAAGGATGAATATTAAAATGCAAGAGCTTAAAAAATTAAAAGAAATACAAGCAAGCTTACAAGTTTTTTATCAAAAAACTAACAATATACATTGAAATATTAAAGGGATTGAATTTTTTGAAATTCACGAAGAAACAGATAAATTAAAAGCAGAAGTTTTAGGATTTATTGATGAAATTGCTGAAAAAGTAGTGATGAAAAAATCACAAGCAATTGGAAGTTTTAAAGAAATTTTAGAACTTTCATTTATCAAAGAAGAATCAACAAAAGAATTTGACTATAAAACAGCTTTACAACTTCTTGTTTTGGATTTAGAAACTTTATTAAAAGAAAGTGAAAGTTTTGAATGAAGTGCAAGAGTTCAACCAATTTTTGATGAAATTTTATTATCATTTGATAAATGATTATGACAATTTTCAGCAATGTTAAAAGAAATTAAATAAATATTCTTTATTTTTTTTCTTTTTAATGTAAAATTATAAAATATAAATCTATAATAAAATTATCTTAGATATACAGAGGGGGAAAAATGGCTATAGTTCCAAAGAGAAAAACTTCTAAACAACGTAAACATAAAAGAAGAACTCATGATGCTTTAGTTGTACAAAACTTAATTAAATGTACAAACTGTTCAAATGGTATCCAACAACATAGAGTATGTAGATTTTGTGGTTTTTATAAAGGACAAAAAGTTCAAGGTTTTACAGCTTTAAACGACAAATAATTATTAATCAAATTTATTAATAACGTATAAAAACTAATATATTTTAATTTAAAATCAAGGCTTTAAGCTTTGATTTTTTTCTATTTGAAGTAAAATTATAATAGTAAAATTAAATGAGGTTAAAAATGTATAAAAACATAGAGTTAAAAGATAAAGAAATTGCTAATGCAATAAATAAAGAACTTCAAAGACAAGAAGAACACATTGAATTAATAGCTTCTGAAAATTATGTTTCAGAAGATGTATTAAAAGCAACAGGAAGCATTTTAACTAACAAATATGGTGAAGGGTATCCAGGAAAAAGATATTACGATGGTTGTGAAAATGTGGATGAAGTAGAAAATTTAGCTATTGAAAGACTCAAGAAATTATTCAAAGTAAAATTTGCTAATGTTCAACCTTATTCTGGTTCGACAGCAAATGCAGCTGCTATTGCTTCAATTGTAGAACCAGGAGGGAAAGTTTTAGGAATGTCACTAAGCTCTGGTGGTCACTTGACACATGGATATAACATAAATTTTTCTGGAAAATTTTATCAATCATTTTCTTATGATGTTGATTCTAATGGTTTGTTAGATTATGAGCAAATTTTAAAAGTAGCAAAAGAAGTTAAACCCAATTTAATTATATGCGGTTATTCAGCATATTCAAGAACAATAGACTTTTCTAAATTTAGAAAAATTGCAGATGAAGTAGGTGCTTACTTAATGGCTGACATTGCACATATAGCTGGACTTATTGCTTCAGATTTACATCCATCACCTGTAGAATATGCAGACATAATTACTTCGACAACTCACAAAACATTAAGAGGTGCTCGTGGTGGTATCATAATGACAAATAATGAAGAAATTGCTAAAAAAATCGATAGATGAGTTTTTCCCGGTTATCAAGGTGGTCCTTTATTTCATAGCATCGCAGGAAAAGCGGTTGCTTTTAATGAAGCACTACAACCTTTTTTTAAAGACTATTGCAAACAGATTATAAAGAATTCAAGGGCTTTTTCGGAAGAATTTCAAAAAAATGGAGTAGAAATAATTTCTGGCGGAACTGATAATCACTTATTTACTATAAATGTTAAAAAATCTTATAAAACAACAGGTAAATCAGCTTCTTCTATTTTGCAAAAAATCAATATTACCGTTAATAAAAACACAATTCCAAATGATGATGAATCTCCTTTTGTAACTTCAGGAGTTAGACTAGGAACTGCTGCAATGACTTCTAGAGGTTTTAAAGAAAAAGAATTTAAGCAATTAGCCAATATTATAAATAAAGCTTTGTTAAATAGTGAAAACCAAAAAGAGTTAGAAGCATTAAAACAAGAAGTAATAAAATTAACTAAAGATTTTCCTATAAAAAAATCTTATTGAAACTAAAATGAAACCAAAGAAAAATTATTTAATTTTTAACTCATTTAAAATAGATTGAAAAGAAATTTTATTCAAAAAACAAAGCAAAATTATTTTATTTTTTAAAATTTTTGTCTTGATATTATATTCAATTTATTTTACAATAAACTATGTATTTTTTAATAATTTTATAAAACTCAATAATTATAGTCATATCAATTTAGAAAGCAAAGTTCTGTTTTCAGTGACTTATTGATTTTTTAGTTTTGTATCTTATTTATACTTATTTAAAATTTACACTGGTGTACAATTACATTTGTGAAAAATTAAGTATTATTTTATATTTGCTTCTTTGTTTCTTCTAACTTCTATTGCATTTTTTGGTTTATCTTTATTTTTATACATTAATGTTGATACTTTCAGTAAAGAGAAGTTTACCTTTAATTTAAATTTAGCAGTTTATTTACTTTTATATGTAATAGTTTTAAATTGTGCTTACAATTTTTACAACTACTTTATTTTTAAAAAAAATGATGTAAAACTAAAACTTAAATATAAATGAACTATTTATTCTTACGTAAGTAAATTTATTTATTATTTTGCTTTTTTAATTTTTTATATTAACTTTTCTCTATATGTAGAAAAAACTGGAATAAGTAATATCGCAAATTATCCTTTTTTCCACTTTTTAATAAATGATTGAAAAATATCAGATTTTGTTTTAAAAACTTTATTAATTATTGGTTTATGTATAACTCTTTTTCCTTTTGTTTATAGTTTTTTCAATTTTTGGGAAATAAAAGCAAAAAATAAAGATTTTAATAAGCTATTTTTATGAATTTCAATAATTTCAATGTTTTTAACCTTGCTTTTATTTTTCATTCAGTTTGCTACTCATTTCCATTTCAAAGCGTGAAATTATATTTATTTAGGTTTTAGTATTGTAATAATTTTAATTTACTATTTTTTAGTCTTAAATTTTAAAAACATTTTTAAAACAGATCAAATAATAAAAATTTTTACTTTATGCTCAATATTTCTTTTATGAATGTTATTTTATTTAATAAGAATTCTTTTTGATTTTAATTCATCTAAAAATGTTTCTGGAATTCAAATTACTGATATAAATCTTTTTATAAATGGTATTTCTAACTTTTTAATCTTAGTTTTATTTTGTTTAAAGCATAGAAAGTGAGATTTATTTAAAAGGTTATTTGTTAGATTATTTGTTAACTTTTTTACTTTAATAATTACAATTGTCTTTTATTTAAAAAATAACAATTTATTTTATTTAATTAATGAGTTTTTAAATATTGAAGTTTTATTTTATTCTATTATAATTTTTTATATACTATTTAATATTTTGTTGTTATCTTTTTACAATTTATTAATTTTAAAATCAACAAAAAAAGGAGTTAAAAATGTTTAATTTTTTAAAAAAAGAAGAAAGAGAATTTAAAAAAATCCGTAGTGAACTAAAGAAAAATAACGATTATTTTTGAATTTTAGAAAATTACAATAAATTTATAAATGATAATCAAACAGTGCATTTAAAAGACATTTTAAACAATATAAAACTGCTTTTAAATTCAAAAGAAGAAATTGAAAACTTTGATTCTTTTTTTAAAATTTATGAAAAAAGTTTTTTTGAAAAAAAAGAAATTGATTTTGGTCTTTTTTCAATTATATGAATGAAAAACGATAAATTTATTTTCCCAACAATAAAAAAAGATAACATTTTTTTACAAGAAAAATTAGATTTTTCAAACAATGAAATTTTTAAAAATATTCAGAACATTTTTACTGAATATGTTATTGATGTAATTCAAAAAGAAAAAAAGTTAGTTTTAATTGATGGAATTATTATTTATTTTAACAAAGATGAAAACTTTGAATTATTTTACAATGAAAAACAAATTAAAAGAGTAAAAAATGAAATCTAACAACTCAAATTCACTTAAAGTTTTTGAAAATCTTCATGCAACAACTAAAATTAGTAGATTAAACACAATTTTAAAAATTTCTAATATTAATAAAGGTTTTGAAGAAAAAGTTTTTTCTTCAATTAATGTAAAAAACATTCTTTTTTCAATTGAAAATAGATATAAATTAAACTCTTTTTTCTTTAAAAAATCTAATAAAGAAAAAAATAATTCCAAACTTTGAATTTATGTTTCTGAAAAAATAGAATTAAATTATCTAAACTATAACAACATAAATGATGAACTATTAAAAAAGTTTAACTTTAAGAAGGATTTTTTAATTACAATTGGTATTGAAGCTATAAATTTTGCAAACAAAAATAAAATTATTCCTATTTTTCAAACTGAAAATACAAATGAACAACAAATTTATGAACTGGAAAAAATTATTTCTGAAATTTATGGAAATAAAATTGTCTCAGAAGTAATTTTTGTTTTAAATTCCAATAGAATTAAAGATAATTCCATCACAATTTTACCTATTGATAAATTTAATTTTGATTTAAATAATTCAACTAATTTCCAGCAAATTTCTTTTACAAATGAACATTTAATTTTTCCTGATATTTTCAATTTTATTAAAAATCTTTTTTTAATTTATTTAAACTCTATTGTTCCTGCTTTAATTTATGAATCATCTTTTTTTAAGTTAAAACAACAATTAATTCACGAAACAAGAATATTAAAAGAAATTGAAAAAAATATAGAAAATATCAAAATTAAAACAAGGGAATTAAAAAGACAGAACTTAACGGAAGAAATTGTGTTATTATCACAATTACCAAAGGAAAATTATGAAGAGTAAAGTTTTAACCAGTTTATGATCAAAAAATCTTA
This sequence comes from Mycoplasma sp. AC157, assembly GCF_054343415.1. Taxonomy (NCBI): domain Bacteria; kingdom Bacillati; phylum Mycoplasmatota; class Mollicutes; order Mycoplasmatales; family Mycoplasmataceae; genus Mycoplasma; species Mycoplasma sp. AC157. Next base: position 14,053 of record NZ_JBTGVE010000008.1, read on the forward strand.
TTTTTAAAAAAAAGAAGTCTTTTTTTAATGTAAATATTATTAAAAGTAATAAAATTATAGAAATGTTTTCTGAAAGCAATATTAACATTTATATTCCAAAAGAAAAAAACTATTTTTCATTTAAAGAAAATGTTTTTTGTTCTTTAGATAATGCAATTATAAAAATTAGAAATAAAGAAAATATTATTAAGCTATTTTTAGTAGATAAAACAATAATTAAAAATGATAAAAATTCCAAAACTTTAGAAGTAATAGTTTTTAATTATATTAAGCAACTTTTTTCTATTAAAAATGATAAAATTAAATTAAAAGAAATTAAAATTAAATATAAACAAGCTAAAAAAAAGTATAAAAAGGTTTTTAGACAAAGTAAAGTAGGTATGGATATTAATGATATTCTAACAAAATATAAGGTTGTTGAAGAATATGAAATTTTAAAAATAATGAAAGGATCGAAGATATATTTTAAAGATGAAAAAACGAAATAAATTTAAATTTTTTAGAAGATTATTAATATCAACTTTGCCCATAATTCCTGTATTTTCATCAATTTCTTTATTAAGCAACAATGAAATTGATGAAATAGATAATTACAAAACAGAACAAGTTGATCATATCCTTTCTACTTTAAAAAATAAAATTGCTAAATTATATACTCAAAGCTTACAAGAATTAAAAAATTCTTTTCCAACTAAAGCGGAATATGAAAAAAATAGATATTACCAAATTCTTAATAATAATTTTTCTATTATCGAAAATTCTCTTAAAAGTTATATTAATAATGACTTTGATTTTCTAAAACAAGAAACTTATCTGTCTAGAAATTCCATTTCAAACGAAGAATCCAAAATCATCAATACTCTCTCAAAAGATGAAAGATTAAACATTTTATCTTCTTTTTTAAATAGAATAAATAATGTTTATATTAGTGATTCCAATTGATTAACTAATCCCGGTAATTTCCCTATTTATGGTTACGATTTCAACTTAGATGATAAAGAAATAACTGATGTTGAAAAAACTAAAATTAATAGTATTATCTTTAATTTAGAAAATCAAGTTAGAAATTTCAATGGTACAGATTTTATTGCATATAATATTCAAGAAAAGCTAAGAGAACATATTTATAGAGATAGAAATATCTTAATGCAAGCTAGAAATGAAAATAAATTAGGAATAATAAAAATTAAACCAGAAGCTCTTGAAAAAAGTGCATTCAATTTAAAGAAAAATGATATTTATATTGAAAAGCCTAATCCAGAATTTAAATATACTGATGAATTTATTGTAAAAGATCCTGAAATTACACAATCAAATAACGGTAGAACTATTGACATAAGAGCAAAAATTAATTTAAATAACGTTTTTCTATTTTTTGATGAACATTTCGAATTTAAATACTCATTTTTTGAATATGAAAATTTATTATTAAATAACTATTACAATAATTTAATTGAACAAAAAAGAATATACTTAAAAGATACATCAAAAAATAAAAATTTCGATGAAATAACCGCTAGTGATTTTTATAGTTTTGATCCAAATGATAAATTTAATTTTGAAATAAATTCAATAGAAAAACATATTTTGGAATCAGAAAGAAAAGATGTTTTAATCAATTTTACATTAACAAGTAAAATTGATACTAATTCTTTTGAAATTATTGCTCCAAATCAGCATTATTTATTCCAAAAAAAAGGGAAATTCCTTTATGAAAATATTTTATTAAATAAAGTTCAAGATATTAATTTAGCTGATGAATTACCTTTAAATTTAACAGATAAAGGAAAAGAAATAACAGCTTCTAACGCAAGATTCTATAGTCCTTTAGAACAAATTGCTTATGTTTCAGGTGATACTAAAGGTTTTGATTACAAAATTAAAAAAATAGTAAAAAAAGCTGATAGTGATGGAACAATAGGGATTGCAGAAGTTCAAATAAGCAATGGAGAAGAAACAAAAAATTATTTTACAGAAGTAACCGGATTTAAAAAGGAAGAAAAACATATTAACCCTGATAATCCTGAATTTACTCAAGAAGACAAAGATAACATTTATAATAATATGTTTAAAGAAAATGTTGATATTTTTAATAATTTTTTAAATAAAGAAGATTTACATAATTTAACAGAAGAGCAAAAAGCAGCATTATTTGCTTCTGCATTTCTTTTTTCTGAAAATAATATAAAAAATAATATTTCTAATGTTATAGAAGAAGTTGAAAATAATCCTGATTTTTCAAACTTAACTAAACAAGAAAAAACAGAAAAAATAGAAGAAATTTTAAAAAATGATTACAAAGAGTTATTTGAAAACAATAAAAATCTTTTAGATACAGCTATAGGAGCTGCTATTGATGGCAAAGCAGAAAAAATAAAAAATATTCTGGAAAATAATAATAAAATTGACTCTGAAATTGCAAAATCTATTTTAGACAAACTTGAATTACAAAAAAACGAAATTAAAGATATTCTTAAAAAAGAACCTGATCCAATTTTTGACGAAAAAATTAAAAATATAGTTGAACAAATTGATGATCAAACTAAAAAAATCCTTGCAGATAATGCAGCAAATTTTATTAAAAATTTAAATCCTTTAGAAATTAAAAAGGTTAAAAACTCTGTAGAACTCGGTATTTTATGATCTATAGTAACTGTAGGTTCTATTGTTTCTCTTGCAAGTTTAATGACTATTTTATTTTTAATTTTTAAAAGAAATAAAAAAATAAAACAAAAATTAACTTTACTACTTTCTTCTGGTGTTTTAGGTAGTTCAACTCTTGTTTTTGTGATTTATATATTATTAGAATTGATGAGGTAAAATGAAAAAAAATAATCCAATTGTAAAATCGATAAATAACTTTTTAATTAAAGTTGAAGGTGATTTTAATTACGAACAAAATCAATTTTTTAAAATCAATAAAGATCTTTATGGTTTTTTACTTTCTGCAAGTCAAGATAGAGCTGATTTAATTATTTCTAATCCTAACACTAAAATTGAGTTAAATAAAGAAATAGAACCTATTTTATTTGACAAAATAGAAACAAATAGTGGTTTTTTTGGAAAAATAATTAATATAAAAGGTGAAATTTTAAATAAAAATTATAAAGAAAATAACAATATTATTTCTTTTGGAAAATCTGAAATTTTTAAAACTGCAAGAGGAATTAATGAAAGAAAAAAAATAAATCAACCTTTATTTACAGGATATTTTGGAATTGATTTATTTACTCCAATAGGAAGAGGTCAAAGACAACTAATTGTTGGTGATCGAAAAACGGGAAAAACCCATTTAACTCTCTCTTCCATTATCAACAATTGCTCTGATAATAACATAAGATTTATTTATGCTTCCATTGGACAAAAAAATAGTTCTATTTCAGAAATTTATGAAATTTTAAAAAATAATGGTTGCTTAGATAAAAGTATCATTATACACGCTGAATCAGATAATTCTTATGATCAATTTTTATTACCATATGTTGCAATGGTTCATGCTGAAAATTTATCTAAAAATAATTTTGATGTTATTTTAATATTAGATGATTTAACTAAGCACGCAAATATTTATAGGGAAATTTCTTTATTATTGAATAAACCAGCAGGTAGAGAAGCATTTCCTGGAGATGTCTTTTTTACTCATTCTAAATTATTAGAAAGAGGTGGAAATTTTAAAGATGAAGGTTCTATAACTGTTTTTCCTATTGTGGAAACAAATTCTGGCGATATTACTTCTTTTATATCTTCCAATATAATTTCAATTACCGATGGGCAAATTGTAATAAGTAGTGAACTATTTAATTCAGGAATTATTCCGGCTATAAATTATCCAATTTCTGTTTCTAGAACAGGAAGTTCAGTTCAAAATAAACAAGTTTCTGAATTATCAAAAGAGTTGACTAAAGTCTATAATAACTATATAAAAAATCACAATCTTAATGATATTAAATTTAATCTTTCAGATACCTTTACTAAAACTTTAAATCAAGGTAAAAATATTGAAAAAATATTAACTCAAAAAGGTTTTAATAATTATCTAAACACAGGGGAAATTATTTTATTTTCAAAACTAGTAATTTGAAACATTTTAGATGCTAATGAAGACAATCAAGACTTATTTGAATTTATTTTCAGTTTTTTACAAAAAAACAAATGAGCTAATAAAATTTATAATAAACTCATTTGTTCAGAATTTGTAGATGAATTTCATTTTAAAAATTTTATAATTAATGCAATTAATGATTTTTACAATTATAAAGGAATAACAAAGAAAATTAGTCAAGAAATAAATTTTAAAAAAATAAATGAAAATGAAATGAAAGAGTATTTAGGTGAATAAAATGAATGGAAAAATTTCAAAAATTTTAACAGATGCAGTAGAAATTCAATTTGATATTGAAAACGATTTTTCAAATAATAATCTAGAAATTGGAAAAATAATTAGTGATTTAAAAGAAGAAAATATTTTACTTGTTGAAAAAATAATTTCCAATTCTGTTGTTAGAGCAATTATCATTCACAATCCAACTAAGTTATTTATTAATCAAGAAGTTATATTGCAAGATAAAAAACTCCAAGTTCCTGTAGGTTTAAAAACTAAAGGAAACATTTTTAATATTAAAGGAGAGTCTTTAAATCAACCTAAATCAAAATTCAAAATGATAGATTTGGATTCAACAATTACAAAAGTTAAATTTGAAACTAAAAACAAGTTATTTTTAGAAACAGGAGTAAAATGTATTGATTTTTTTATTCCTATTTTCAAAGGAACTAAACTTGGAATTTTAGGAGGAGCTGGAGTAGGGAAAACAGTTTTAATGAAAGAATTAATCTTTAACTTATCTTCACAAAAACTTAATAATAAATTGACTTCTATTTTTATAGGTTCTGGTGAAAGAACAAGAGAAGGTCAAGAATTACTAGATGAATTAAAAGAATCTAATTTACTGGAAAAATCTATAATTTTCATTTCACAAATGAATGAAACAGCTGGTTCAAGAAATAAAATAGTTCCTATGGGAATAACTGCAGCTGAATATTTAAGAGATGTTGAAAAAGAAGATGTTTTACTTTTTATTGATAATATTTATAGATTTATTCAAGCAGGTAATGAGTTATCTTCTTCACTTGGAAAAAAACCGTCAGCTGTAGGTTATCAACCAACACTAAATTCCGAAGTTTCTTATATTGAAGAAAGACTTAATGAAAATGAAAATGGTGGAATAACTTCTTTTCAAACAGTTTTTTTACCTATGGATGATATAAATGATCCAGGTTCCATTGCTGTTTTTAGTCATTTAGATTCTGTTTTAGTTTTATCAAGAGAAATAGCATCTAATGGTATCTTTCCAGCTTTTGATCCACTAAAATCTAATTCAAGTTTATTAACAATTGAAAATATTGGAAAAAGACATTTTGATGCACTTACAGAAACTAAAAAAATTCTTCAAAAATATGAAGAATTAAAAGATATTATCCTTATTTTAGGTTTAGAGCAACTGGATAATGAAAACTGAATAATAGCAAGAAAAGCTATGCAATTAATTAATTTTTTTAGTCAAAAATTAAGAACAGCAAGTAATTTTACAAAAGAAAAAGGAGAATTTATCTCTATTGAAAAAACTATTAGTTCAGTAGAAAAAATTGTTTCAGGAACTTATTTAAATATCCATCCAAAAGAGTTTTTATACATTAATTCAACAGAAGAAATTGATTTAAAATTAGAAAGGTTAAACTAAATATGATTTTAACTCAAATAATAGTAGGAATATTAGCTATTATTATTACGCCTTTTTCAACTGTTCCACAACTTTATAAAACTTTTAAAACTAAACACGTTGGTGTAGTGAGTTTTACAACTTTTTGAGTATTGTGATTAAGTTATATTTTTTGAATTTTTTATTCAATTTTTAAAAATGAAATTTCTATTTTCATTTTCATAGCTTCATTTGTAGATTTAAGTTTATTAAGTTTACTGATTGTATTATTTTACAAATATTCCAAAAAACTAAATTACATTTATATTGCCATTTTTCTGTCGTTTTCCTATATTTTAGTAATTATTTTAACTATTTTAAGTAGTCTTAAAATAATCTCATTCAATAACAATATAGTAAATTCAATTTTAATAAATGCTGCAAGTTTTTGCATTTCATTTGCATCATTGCCACAATTAATTAAAGGATTATTTTTCAAAAAAATGAAAGGGTTATCATTATTTTATAAATCACTTGTTTTAACTGTGGAAATTTTATGATTTACCTATTGATTAATTGCTGGATTGATTACAATTTATAATTTAGACGGTGGCATTGCTATAAGTATTACAGAAATGATTCAACTATTAATTTGATCCAGTTTTGCAATTATTACTAATTCATTAGTGATTTTGATGATTTTAATAAAAAATAAAAAACATAGCAAAAATGAACATATTTCAAACTAAATTGAGAAAAAATGATAAAATTTTTTATTATGAAAAAGATAGTACAAGTAAATATAGAAATCCCAAAAGGATCAAATATAAAATATGAATATGATAGAAAAACCAATCAAATTATAGTAGATAGAATTTTAAGAGATGGTTTTAGATATCCAGCTAATTATGGTTCTTTAAGAGAAGCGCTAGATTGAGACGGAGATGAATTAGACGTATTAGTTTATTCAGATGAATCATTTTTTAGTGGTTCTGTATTAAATGCAAGAATAATTGGAGCTATGAAAATGATTGATGATGGTGAAACAGATACAAAATTAATAGCTGTTCATGAAGATGATTACCGTTTAGATCACATTCAAAAATTAGAAGATTTACCAAAATGATGATTAAGAGAAGTAGAATTATTTTTTAGCACATACAAAAATTGAAAAAGATCAGGAATTACTTCTGTAAATGGTTTTGAAGGAATTGAATATGCTATTCAAGAATACAATGAATGTGTTGAATTAATGAATGAATATTCTCATTTACCAAAAGAAGAATTTATTAAATTAATGAAAGAAAAACATCCTGAAAAATACGAATAAAAGCACATTAAAAAACTTTGATGATAGTTTTTTAAATAATAAAGTAAAAATAATTGCAGGTTGCGATGAAGTTGGTCGTGGTTGTGTAGCAGGACCAGTTGTTGCAACCTGTGTTATTTTAAAAACTGAATTTGATAGCAATCAAATAACTGATTCTAAAAAAATTCCTAAAAACAAACATAAAGAACTTGTAGACTTAATTATAGAAAATTCATTAGAATATCACACAATTTTTATAGACTCTCAAACAATAGATGAAATTAACATTTTAAACGCAACAAAAGAAGCAATGAAAAAGTCAATTGAAAAATTTAACACAAAAATTGATTTAGTTTTAACTGATTTTGTTAAAATTGATTCTAATATCAATCAAGAAAATATTACCAAAGGTGATTCTAAATCGTTATCAATTGCTGCTGCTTCTTTAATTGCTAAATATACGCGAGATTCCTTTATGAAAGAAATTTCCAAAGATTTTCCAGTATATAATTTTAGTCAAAATTCAGGTTATTTAACAAAAGAACACAAAGAAGCATTAAAAAAATTTGGTTTTTGTTCAATTCATCGAAAAAGTTTTGAACCTATCAAAAGTATGCACAACAAAATAAAAATTTTTAAATAATTTCATTTTGTTGTGTTAAAATTTAAATATAGACAAAAAATAAATAATATTTTAGAAAGGTATTATGGAAAAAATAACTGTTGTTATATCTGATCCAATTGGATTACACGCAAGACCAGCTTCAAAAATTGTTTCTGTTTCTTCAAAATTCAAATCAGATATTAAAATCATTACATCTGCAGCTTCTGCAAACGCTAAATCAATTATGAATATTATGTCTTTAGCTATTAAACAAGGACAAGAAATTTCAATTGAAGCAGAAGGTGAAGATGAAAAAGAAGCTATGGAAGCTTTAAAAACTACAATGGTCGAAAATAATTTAATCTAAAAATTGTTTTTGTAATTATAATTAACAAATTAGTTAAAAATAGACTAATTTGTTTTTTATTTTCATAAAAAAATTATATAATTTTATTACTACAAAAGATTAAAAACAAGGGGGAAATATGTCTAAAAAAATTACAGGGATAGGAGCTTCAAATGGTATTTCAATTGCAAAAATATTCAAAATTGAAGAGCAAAAAATTGAATTAACAAATTCAAAAATTGAAAATGTTGAAGCAGAATTAAATCTTTTTAATATAGCAATAAATAAAACTATAAAACAAATAGAATCAATTAAAGAAAAAGCATCTAAAACACTAAACGAAGAAGAAGTTGCTGTTTTTGATGCTCATATACAAGTAGCAAATGATCCAGCAATTATGGATGAAGTGCAAAACTTAATTAAAAATGAAAAATTGAATGCAGCTTTTGCGACAGAAAATGTAACTAAAAAATTTATTGAAATGTTTTCAAATTTCGATGATCCATATATGAAAGAAAGAGCAGCAGACATTAAAGATGTCGCTACAAGAATTATTAAAAATATTTTAGGTATTGAAATTGTTGATTTATCAGCAATTAACGAAGAAACTATTATTGTAGCAGAAGATTTAACACCATCAGATACTGCACAATTAAATAAGAAATTTGTAAAAGGATTTTTAACTAATATTGGTGGTAGAACCTCTCACTCTGCAATTATGGCTAGAAGTCTAGAAATTCCGGCAATTTTAGGTTTAGGAAATATTACAGAAATAGTAAAAAATAAAGATGTTGTAGCAATGAATGGTGAAAAAGGTGTTGTTATTATAAACCCATCATTAGAAGAAATAAAAGAATTCGAATTAGAATTTAAAAAATTTATGGAAAATAAAAAGGAATTAGAAAACTTTTTAACTAAAAAATCTTTATCAAAAGATGGTAGAGAAGTTACTCTAGCAACTAATATCGGTTCAGTTCAAGATACAGAAGGAGCATTGAAATATAACTCCGATGCTATTGGATTATTTAGGAGTGAATTTCTATATATGGATGCAGAAAATTGACCTTCTGAAGAAGAACAATTTAACTCTTACAAAGCAGTTTTAGAAAAAATGCAAGGAAAACAAGTGGTTGTAAGAACTCTTGACATTGGTGGGGATAAAACTTTAAAATACTTTAAATTCCCTGAAGAAATGAATCCATTTTTAGGTTACAGAGCGATTAGACTTTCTCTTGATAAACAAGAAACTTTTATAACACAATTAAGAGCTTTAATCAGAGCTTCTTATTACGGAAATTTAGCAATTATGTTCCCTATGATTGCAACAGTTGATGAATTCAAACAAGCAAAAGAAATCTACTTAAAAGTGTTGGAACAAGTTAAAGCAGAAGGTCATAAAGTATCTGACAAAATAGAAGTAGGAATGATGGTGGAAATACCAGCAGCAGCAGTTTTAAGTGAACAATTTTGTAAATATGCAGATTTTGTTTCAATAGGAACAAATGATTTAATGCAATACACCATGGCTGCCGATAGAATGAATGAAAAAGTTTCTTACTTATACCAACCATTAAATCCTTCAATTTTAAAATTAATTAAAATGACAATTGACGGAGCACACAAAGCTGGTAAATGAGCAGGGATGTGTGGAGAAATGGCTGGAGATTTAAACGCAATTCCTTTATTATTAGGAATGGGTCTTGATGAATTTTCAATGTCAGCAACAAGTTTATTAGAAGCAAAAAAATTAATTTCTAAAATAGATTATAAAAAAGCTCATACTTTATCACATCAAGCAATTAAATGTGATACAGAAGAAGAAGTAAGATTATTACTTGAAACATTTAAAAAAGAAAATGAAATCATATAAAAAATATTCTGATATTCCAAAAAAATATCGTTTCGATTTAGAAAGTCTTCTTGAAAATAAAAAAATCGAAGATATTATTCAAGAATATTGAATAAGTAAAAATGAAGAATTAAAATATAAAGATTCAAAATATGAAAATATTGAATCTTTTATTTATTTTAAAGAACTAGAAAATAAAAATGAGCTAAAATTAAACAAAATAATTAACTATTTATCTAATAAACTATCTATAAACTCTGTGGACCCAATCATAAGTAAAATTCAAGTAAAATTTGAAAATGATCTAGATGAATTTAATAAACAAAATGGTTCTGAAATAAACCGTTTATACAAAAATATTGACAAAGTCAAAGAATGAATAAAGGATGAAAGACTAAAATCATTTAAATATGAGTTAACACAAATTTTAGATTTCCAAAAACACAAATTAAGCGATGAAATCGAAAATTTTCTTTTAGATATTAATAAAGCAAATCCTGATTTTTCTGAAATTTTTCAAGTTTTAAGTGATGTTGAAACTGATTTAGGTTATGGAATAACTTCAAAAAACAAAAAAATTAAAATTACTCACAGTAATTATTCTTTGTTAATGAAAAACAAAGACAGAAATTTAAGAAAAACTACTTTTAATAGTTATCTTAATTCTTATTTTAAAAATAAAAACACTTATGCAAAACTTTTAATCCAGCATTTTTCAAGAATTTCTACTTTTGCTCTTAAAAGAAAATACAATTCTTCCGTAGAATCCTTTATAAGTGAAGATTATATTGAAGAAAATATGCTTCAAACTCTCTTTAATAATGTTAAAAAATTAAAACCATTATTAAAGAAATTTCAAAAATATGATTCTTTATTTTTCAAAGCTAAATTCAATCAAAAGAAAGAATATTACGACTCATTTGTTGATTTAGTTGATAAAAAAGAAATATATTCAGTAGAAGAAGCACAAGAAATTTATAAAAAATCTTTAAGCATAATGGGACAAGAATATAACGATGTTTCTCAAAAAGCTTTTAATGAAAGATGAATTGATTATATGAATTGTGATGGAAAAACTTCTGGTGCATATTCAATTAGTAATGCTTATGGTTTAGATAAGATATTTATCTCAATGAATTGAGATTACACTTTAGAGTCTGTTTTAACTCTTGCTCATGAAATGGGACATTCAATGCACACATATTACTCCAATAAAAATCAAGATCAAAACAATGCAGAATATCCTATTTTATTAGCTGAAATTGCATCAATATTTAATGAATTAGTAGTTAGTGACTATTTAAAAGAAAATGCTAAAAATGATTTAGCCAAGTTACAAATATTAAGAAAAAATATTCAAGATTTTATTTCCACTGTTGTTAAACAAACCTTTTGATCAAATTATGAGTATCACGTTTATAATGCAATAGACAAAAATCAAGAAATTTCTACATTTGATGATTTAGCAAAAATTTATTCTAACACATATAAAGAATATTTTGCTTCTGGTTTTAAAAATGAAAAAAGTTTAATTTTTGCAACAATTGTTCCTCATTTTTATTTAGATTTCTATGTTTATAAATATGCAATTGGTTTTTTAGTTGCAAATTATTTCTTTAATGATTACAAAATTAATGGACCAAAATCATTAGAAAATTATATTCATAATTTCTTATCAGCAGGTGGAAAAGATAAACCATCTATAATTCTACAAGAAGCTGGAATCAATCTAAAAAATGATGATTTATACATTAATAGTTTTCAAATTTTAAGCAAAAATATTGAAGAATACATAAAATTAGGTAAAAAAATCTTTAAAGTATCATAAAAATTAAGGTTTTTTTGCATTTTTATTATATAATTAAACATATATTAATTTAACAAAAATTTAGTAATTATAAAGATTGTAAAGGATAAAATGAAAAAACATAAATTATTAAAGCCTATTTTAGCACTAAGCACAGTTTCTGCTTCAGTTATTACTTTGATTTCTTGTTCAGACAAAAAAGAAGAAAAAAACTTTTTATATGTAAGTCAAACTAATTTATTTTCTACTTCAGCAGAATTTAACTTTGAATCAAAAAATACAGATTTAAATTTTGATGAATCTAAATATAAGTATAAATTTGAATACAAAAAAGAAGCAGATGCAGATTTCAGCACTTTAGCTAACGAAGATTTTAGAGTAGTAGAAGGTTATAAAAATAAAGCAATAGTTACATTAAAAAACTTAGAACCAGAAACCAATTATTTATTTAAATTTTCAAGAGCTACTAAAACTGGAGAAAATTCATATAGTGAATTTCAACAAGTAGAATTAAGCACAGAAAATGAAAATAAACTCTATGCATTCACAACAACCAAAACTCCAGATATTTCAAGTGGTGACTTTATTTTAACACCAAATAAAACAGCTACATCTACACAAGTATCATTAACTTTTAGTAAACCTGAACAAATAAAAGATAAGAAAGTTTGAGTTGTATTAAGTGAAATTTCATTAGGTTCTACAGGTTATAAACAAACAAAAGAAATAGAAACTAAATCACAATTTTATTCAGATACTTCAAAACCTTTAACTTTTGAATTTGATAAATTACAAGGTCAAAAAACTTATTTAATTTCAGATTTATTAGTTAGTGAACAAAACGAAAGTGATAAATCAAAAGCGACTAAATTATCTTTTGAATCAGAAAGTTTAATTAAGCAATTAACCACTACATCACGTTTAATTAGTGCTCAAAGAGTTGCTTCAAGTGAAGTTGAAAATAGTGATCAAGTTAAAAAACCATTTACAATCGCTTCTAATGTTACATCTATTGAAAATGGTTCAACTTATAAATTAACCATTAGAGAATATGATAGAACATCAGGTAAATTTAAATTAGTTAAAAAAGAAGGTAGTGAGCAAGAAAATTATGTTGAATACACTTCAAGCGTTACAGCAAGTGAAAACAATTTAAATCGTTTCTTATTTGTATTTAACGATATCCCAGAAAAAGGAAAATCCTATATAATTGTTAAATTTGTTAAAGTAACAACAGATAATAAAGAAGAACCTTTAACAATTTTCAGAAATGCTAATAACACTATTATTGAAGACGTATTTATCAACTAAAATAAAAAATTCAAGTTTAATTACTTGAATTTTAATTTACTAAATTTACAGCAACATTGCCATTTTCCTGATTAATATCACTAATTTCCACTTCTACAACTTGATTGATATTAATTTGATTTTCTTGATATTTAGAAGAATGTAAGAAAACATCATCTTTTAATCCTATCTCAATAAAAGCACCAAATTCAGTAATGTTTCTAATTATTCCTTTAAAAATCATACCTTTTTCTAACTCATCTTTATTAACTATATTATTTCTTAAAATAGGATCATCTAAGTCATCTCTAAAATCACGAAGAGGATTAGAAAGATTTTCTAGAATTAATTTTATTTCAAAATATTCTAAATTTAATTTAATTTTAATATTATTAATTTCTTGTTCATTATTTAGATCTTTGAATTTATCATAATTAAAAATAGATAAACCATATAATTCCATAATTTTATATGCTTTTTGATACATATCAGGGTGAATTGAAGTTTTATCTAAAAATTCACTTGATTCATTAACTCTTAAAAAACCAGCAGCTTGTTCAAAAATCTTCTCATTAATTCCAGAAATTTTTAAAATTTCTTGTCTAGAGTTAATTTTTTTATTTTTTTCAATATAAGAAACAATATTTTTAGCTGTTTTGAGGTTTAATCCAGAAATATGCACAAGTAAATCAACAGAAGCAGTATTTATATCTACACCAACACTATTAACACACTGAGAAATTGCAAAATCAACTTTCTCATTTAAAAGTTTAACTGGTATATCGTGTTGATACTGCCCTACACCAATACTTTTTGCTTCAATTTTTATCAATTCAGATAAAGGATCGATATTTCTTCTTGCAATGCTTATTGCTGATCTTTGCTCTACAGATAAATCTGGAAATTCTTTTATTCCGGCTTTAGATGCAGAATAAACAGATGCCCCAGCTTCAGAAGTTATAATAAATTTTATTTCTAAAGAATGTTTTGTTATTAACTTTGAAATAAAGTTGATGCTTTCTCAACTTGCAGTTCCGTTTCCAACTGCGATCAAATCTACCTTAAAATCCTTTATTAATTGCAATATTTTATTTTCTGCTTCAACTAAATCTTGATTATTTTTTGGTTTAGTTGGATAAATAACATCAATTGATAAAACTTTGTTATTAGCATCTACTACAGCTAATTTGCAACCACTTACAAAACCTGGATCTCAACCTAAAATAATTTTATTTTTAATAGGTTTTTGTAATAAAAGTTTTGTTAAATTTTTAGCAAAAATATTTGCACTTGTTTCTTGTGATTTTAATAATAATTCGGAATACACTTGATTTTCAACACTCGGAATCAAAAGTCTTTTAAGTCCGCTTTTAACAGCTTCTTCAATATATTGTTTTCCTTCTCATTCCACTTTTTTAGTGTATTTATTAACTATGAATTCAGTTATAAAATCATTTTTGTATTCAAAAGAATTAGTAATAACTTTCTTTTCTGTAGCTCTATCTATTGCCATTATTTGGTAACTTAAAAGATATTTAATTGGTTTATTAAAACTGTAATAAATTTGATATTTATTTTCTATATCATTTTCTCTATTTTTAAGTTTAGTTACTATTTTGGAATATTTATAAATTAAATCTACTCATTTTTGTCTTATTTCAACATCATTATTTACAATATCAGCAATTATGTCTTTAGCACCTTCAATTACATCTGTAACATTATTAACTTCTTTTTGAGGGTTTATATATTTTTCTGCTTCTTTAGTAAAATTAACTTTTCTATTTAAAGATAATAAAAAGGTTGCAAATCCCTTTAATCCTTTGCTTATAGCAATATTTGCTTTTGTTTTTTTACCTGTTGAGTATGGTTTATAAAGATTTTCTAACTCCACCATTTTTTCGCATTTTAATATACTTTCTTTTAATTGGTCGGTTAAAATTTCTTTTTCAGTTAAGGTTTTTATAATACTTTCTTTTCTTGCTTCAAGTTTTAAATTGTAGTTATATAAATCGTATATTTCTTTTATTTCAACTTCATCTAAACCGTTTGTATAATCTTTACGATATCTAGAAATAAAAGCAATGGTATTTTCCTGTTCAAGAAGTTCAAGAACTCTTTTTATATATTTAGAGTCAATATTTAGTTTTTTTTCTAATTGATTAATAATTTTTTCGTTCATTTTTTCCTTAGTTAAACTCAATTACAAAGTAATGTTTTTTTCCTTTTTTTATTAAAATAAATTTTCCATCAAAAAGGGAAAAATCTATATTTTCGTCTTCGCTCATAATCTTTTTATCATTAAATATTAAAGCTCCCTGTGCAATAAATTCTCTCATTTCCCTTTTAGAATTAAAAATTTTAGTCTCAATCAATAAATCAGAAATAGTCTTATCTTTAGTTTGTAAGAAAAAAGGAATTGAATTTCTTAATTGATTTATATGTTCAATTGTCAATTCTTTAAAATCACCTTTATTAAAGAGAATATTAGTTATTTTAACAGCATTATTTGCTTCAGTTTCGCCATGAATATTTTTTACAACTTCAAAAGCTAAAGTTTTTTGAGCTAATTTGAATGATTTATTTTCATTGTGCTTTTGAATTACTTCTTCAAGTTGTTCCAAACTTAAAAAAGTTAATCATTTTAAAAATTTTTCGACTTCTAAATCATCAGAAGCAAGTAAAAATTGATATAAACTATAAGCAGAAGTTAATTCAGGTTTTAACCATAATGATCCACCACCAGTAGATTTTCCAAATTTTTTATTGTTTTTATCAGTAAGTAAATTTGTAGTTATTCCAAAGGCATTGTTGTTATCTCCAAAAGCTTTTCTAATAACTTCTATCCCTGTTGTGATGTTTCCTCATTGATCAGATCCACCTAATTGTCCTTTAACATTGTAATTTTCATATAAATATTTAAAGTCTCATCCTTGAATTAATTGGTATGAAAATTCTGTAAAACTCAAACCGTTTTCTAATCTATCAGCAACTGAATCTTTTGAAATCATATAATTTATATTTAAATATTTACCAACTGTACTTAAAAAAGTTAGAATATTCATGTTTTGGTAAATTTCTAAATTATCAAAAACTTCTAAATTGAATTTTTTTAACTGATTAATTATTGATTCTTTATTTTTTTTAACTTCATCATCAGATAAAAGAACTCTATCTGATGATCTAAAGGAAGGATCTCCAATCATTCCTGTAGCTCCTCCTACCACCGCTAAGACTTTAACTCCTGCTTTTTGAAATCTTAAAAGGGTACAAATTTGAATATAGTTACCTAAATGTAAGGAAATTGCTGTTGGATCAAAACCAGCATAAATAAATTCATCGTCTTTCATATTAATGAATTTTTCTTCATTAGTAATATCTTTCAAAATACCACGTTTTTTCAAATCATCTACCAATTTTTTTTTCATTTTTCTCCTTTATTAATATTTTACAAAATAAAATAAACTAATATTTTAAAAATATTATATAATATTTTGTATGAAAATCGCAATTATAATAGATTCCGCTACAGGATTAAGTCAGAAAAAAGCAGAAGCAATGGATTTATATTTTTTACCACTTTACATTCAAGTGGATGAAAAAGAATTTGCTGATGGAATAGATTTAGAATCTGGTGAAATTTTAAAATATGTAAATCTTAAATCAAAAGTTTCTACTTCAGCAACTCCATTAGGTCTTGCACATGAACTTGTAGACAAAATTAAAGATAAATACGATAAAATCATTATTTATCCAATTAGTAAAGGTTTATCATCTCAATACTCTAACTTTAAAACTTCATTTAAAAATGAAGAAAAAGTTTATGTTGTTGAATCTAATAAAGTAACTCTTCTATCTATAATTGATATCATTAATTTTAAAAACAATATAAAAAATGGTGTTGATTTCAACTTAGCTGTTGCTAAATTAGAAGAGGATTTTGTTGGAAAATTTTTATTAATTCCTAAATACAATGATGCCTTAGTTAGAGGTGGAAGATTATCTCCTTCTGCTGCTTCAATTGCTAAATTATTAAAAATAGTTCCTGTAATAAAATTAGAAAATGGGATGTTGCAAAAAGAAGGTAAAGGAAGAATTTTTAGAAAAACTTTATTCAATTATTATAAAGAAAATTGAGATAATTTACCTAAAACTAAAGATACTAAAACTGTTATTATTCATTCTGGAAATAGTGAAATAGAAGAAATTAAACAAGAATTTGAAAATTATTCAAATTCTAAAATTGAACTTTTTGATATTCCTAATGTTATCGCTATCCACACTGGTTTAGAAGCTGTTGCTTTTGGAATCATTAATATTAGCGATGAATCATTGGATTTAATTAAAAATATTTTTGCTAAAAAGTAATAAAAAATGAAGTTCGTTGCTTCATTTTTCTTTATTTTTCCTTTATTTTAATGTCTTCTTCTTTTTCTTTTTTCTCTGCTGTGAGAAATATTATTAATTTTTTTATCTAAGAATTTTTCTTTTCTTTTTCCATTTTTAGATTCTTTTCTATACTTTTCTTTAATAATAACACTTGGTTCAGGATTTAGTTTAATTTCTCTTTTGTTGTTTTTAGTGTTTGCAATAAATTCAGCTAAAATTATAGCTAATTCTTCTGTATTAAAAGTTTCTAATAATTTATCTTTGATGTTTGTGTATTTTGCATATTTATTTTTTTCTAATATTAGTTCACATTCTTCAAATATTCTTTTTTCTCAAACAGATTTTAATTTTTCATCACTCGGAACAAGGATTTCTTCAATTTCAGAGTTAGTTTCATTTGCAATTCTTTCAATGTGTAAAATCTCATTATGTTTTACAAAAGATAAAGAATATCCGGTTCTACCAGCTCTTCCGGTTCTACCAATTCTATGTGTATAATATTCAATTTCCTGAGGTAAATCAAAATTAACAACTCACTCAACGTGATCTACATCAATCCCTCTTGCCATAACATCTGTTGCAACTAAAATTGAAATATCTTGTTTTCTGAATTTATCCATTACAAAATTTCTTTCTCTTTGTTGCATATCACCTTGAATACCAGATGCTTTAAAACCATATTCTCTTAATGCATCACTAAGTTCATCAACTCTTTTTTTAGTTCTTCCAAATATAACAACTGATTTAGGTTTATATAATTCAAGAAATTTTATTAAGTTATTTAATTTACTTGATTCTTTCATTAAAACATATTCTTGCTTTATTGTAGAACTTGTAGTTAAACCTTGTGAAATAGAAATTACTTTTGCATCAGTTGTAATCATTTCACTTAAATTCTTAGTTTTTTTATCAAATGTTGCTGTAAAAAAGAAATTTTGTCTTTGCTTTGGAATAAAGTTTAAAATTTCTTTAATTTCTTCGTAAAATCCTACTTTTAATAATTCATCAGCCTCATCTAAAGTAAAGGATTTTAAGGCAGAAAAATCTATATTTAACTTAAATTTTTCTCCTTTTAACAAATCAATTAATCTTCCTGGAGTTGAAATAATGATTTGTGGTTTTTCTTTTATTGCTTGTTTTTGTTTATCATATGAAATCCCACCTAAAATTAATGCATTTTTGATTGCAAAATTTTTAGTAAGACTTTCAAATGTTGTATAAATTTGTGTAGCTAATTCTCTTGTTGGAGCTAAAATTAAATGTTGTATACTTTTATTTTTTTCGTCTGTATTTTGAATTATTGGTATAGCAAAAGCTGCAGTTTTACCTGTTCCTGTTTGTGCCTGACCAATAATATCATTTCCCATTAATGCTAATTCTATAACAGCATCCTGTATTGGTGTTGGTTGATCATAACCCATTTCTTCTATTGCTGTTTCTAATTTATTTATTAAATTAAATTTTTTAAATCCCATTTTTTCCCTTTTTATATTATTTTTACAAGTGATTTTAATCACCTAATTTCCTTTATATTTAGTTTTCTATATTCGCCTTTTTTTAATCCAATATGACTGAGTCCAGCAAATTCAATTCTATTTAATGATTGAACTTTTAAATTGAAAATTTCAAATAATTTTTTAACATGGTGATAAGTCCCCACACTTAAAGTTACTAAATAAGATTTAGTATCTACTTGTTTTACTTCTTGTTTTGAATTTATCCCATCAATAAAGACATTATTTCCATTTAAAAAATCTAATTGCTGTTTTGTTAACGGTTCATTCAATCTAACTCTATAAATTCTTAATATATTATATTTTGGATGTAATAATCTTTGAGTTAATTCACCATCATTAGTTAAAAGAATTGTTCCGGTGGTATTATAATCTAATCTTCCAACAGGGAAAATAAACTTATTTTCCTGTATTAAATCAGTAATAACGGTTCTTTTTTGTGGATCATTTAATGAACAAATTACTTTTTCTGGTTTATTCATTATATAGTAAACATTTTCTTGTTTAAAAAGCGGTATACCATCTACCAAAATTTTATCTTTAAAACTTGCTTTATCACCTAAATTTGCAATTTTTCCGTTAATTGTAACTTTTTGTGCTTGAATTAATTCTTCTGCTTTTCGACGTGAAGCAATCCCTGCTTGTGATATGAGTTTTTGAACTCTTTCTATTTTCATAAACAAAATTATATATTATTTTCGCTTTTTATTAAATAAAAAATCAATCCTTGCAAAGGACTGATAATTTATTTTGAAAATATATCTTTGAATTTGTCGGGATATAAATAAGACATTTTTTTAATAATTTCATCAAAAGCAATTGGATTATAAGATAATTCTCTATTTTTTAAAAATGAATATTTTTGTGTATCAAAAATTAAAAAGTTGCTTGCACTTCAATTGCCACCTTGTGCGTCTAAACCAACTACTTTTGCATCACTATCATAGACTCCACTACCTGAAGAACCGCTATATCAGTCATAATCTTGAACTTCACCTCATATAGCTGGTCTTATTGCATTAACACCACCTTGTGATGAATTTGAAAATTTTATAGGATTATTTCCTATTAAATATTCTCTATATCTTAATCCTGGATAACTATCACTATTTCCTAAAGTTTGAACTTTTGGTAATGTAGCCATATAAAAATTCAAATTGTTAAAGGAACTTAAATATAAAGATAAATCTGAAATTTCTAAAGGTTTTAGTTTTTTAAAATTTAAGAAGTGACGTATAGCATTTTTTTCTTTTTCATTTAGTGAACGATTTTTATATTGATAATGATCTAAATCTTGATTTTCAAAAGTAGTAAATATTGGTTTAAAATCAACAATTGCTATAATAGCATCTAAATTATCATAAGTATTTCTATGGACTACTTCTCCATTATTGTTTTTAAAATCACCGTAATAATTTGCTACAGAATTACTAAAATCTAAAAATAAATCAAAAGTTATTCCTTGTTGATCTTGAGGGATTTCAAAATCGAATATATTTCCATCTGGTTGTAATTCAGGATGCTCTTTATTTGTGTAAATAGGGAAATATTTATTTGTTTCTGGATTAGTAGATGGTCTTGCAATATTTGTAGAAGCTATTAATTGCGGGTGTTGAACAGTTATTCTTTCATATCCTTGTAAATTTTTATCGAGTGTTCCTATTCCGGATTTTCTGTTTGTATTTCAAACGTGGAAATTAACAAAAGCATAAAATCTATAATCGTTAGAATTGTCATTTACTTTTGCAAAAATATTTCACGTTCCATCAGCATCGGAATTTAAACTAAACACACGATTTCTTCCTTCTTCAATAGGTTTTACTGTATTTTCGCTGTATAAACGGCGAGAACGGTCGTTAGCATTAGGTGCATCTATTAATATATTTTTTCTAGACTCAGCATTAATTACCTTGTCTTCAGTTTTTAAATCATAAGTATTTTTATATCCTGTTGATGTGCTTAAAATAGAATTATTATCTATTTTTTGTTGTTGATGAAAAGATATTTTCTCATCTTTTTCACTTTCATTTTGTATTCAATTAACAAAAAACTCACTTCGATTTATAAAGGCAGAGCGATTATTTGAGTGATTATGAACTGATAAAATATTATTAAATTTAATTTGATTATTTTTAGTGTCTAAACTTAATTTTAATTTATTATTTTCTAAAGATAGACTAAACTTAATATTACTTTTAATTTTAGAAAAGATCTCTTGTTGAAATTCAGGATTTTCAGATACATAATCAAAAAGAAAATCAACATTTTCTAAAGTTTTATTTTCTTTAATATTTTTTAAAGATACAGGCACTCTAACTCTTGAATGAATATCATTAAACTCATTTGAATCTTTAAATTCTCTTGGATTTAAATCTAGTTCAAAAACAAATCAAAAAAGGACATTTTCTGCAGGAAAATCATTTGGAATAATAATTGAATTTAAATCTTCAATAATATAGGCATTATTTTTATTTTCATTAATTTTAAAAATAGAATCTTTTAAATATTCCCTTGTTTTAAATCAATGCATTTTTTGATTTATATTATTTTTTTGTAACTTAAAATCTGTATTTTTATTTTTTATTTTTCTATTTGGATATCTTTTTTCTAAATTATAAAAATCAAAATTATAATCTAATAAAGTATTAAAGTTTTCTACTGAAAAATTAATATTGGTTTTCTTATCAGTATTTTTTTGACTTTCTAAAAGCAAATCATGCTTTGCAATTTTTAAACCGTTGTTTATTTGTGAATTATTCTCTACTAGGTTTTCATTGTTGATAAATAATTGATTTTTTAATTTTTCTGAATTATTTCAATTAAAATTATAAGAAAAACTAATGTTTTTATTAGATACATCTTTTCTTGGTAGAAAATTTATAAAACTATGATTATTGACAATATCAATATATTTAAGTTTATATTTTATTTTTTCTTGAAAACCTGCGATTGAAAACTTACTTAATTCACTAAAAGGAATGTAGATTTTTTTAATAGAAGGAACAGAATTAGAAGCATCAAAATTTTCATCTTCATTTATTACAATTTCTGGATCAAAAGGAAAAGTTGGTTTCTTTTTCTTTTCTTTATAAACTTTTTTCTCAACTTCAAAATAAAAAACAAATATTTTGTCGCTTAAAACTGCTAATTGATTTTGACTTCAATTAAAAGAAGATGTTGCATATATTTCTTTAGAATTTTCATTTTTATAAATATCAAAATTTTCTATAGTTAAATCATTAAATAAAGTATTTTCCTTTATAAATTTATATTTAGATTGTAAATTGAAAGAAGATTTTTTATTGTTATTTATGATTAATTCAGTTACTATGAACTCATTTTGATAGTTACTTAATAGATTAGGATTAAAGCTCAATTTATTTCCGTTTATGTTTAAATCAATATATTTACTTCATTGATTATATTGATCAAAACTTTTTACTAAAACTTTAGCACTAGAAATGTTTTCAGAAGTGTTATTGATAATATTTAAATTTATTAAATTAGAAGAAACTTCAATTGAAGAAATGTCTATATTGGAAACTTCATTAGTTGTAATTGAAGTTTCTTTCTGTATTGGTTTAGTTACTGTGTTATTTAAATAAGAAAAGTATGAAGTGTAATAACTATTTTTGTTTAATAAACTATCTTTACTTATTTCTGAAAAATTAGTTGAATTATGCACATTAATTTCTGTATTTTGAATTAAATTAGCATTTTGAAGTGTAAAAATATTACCATAATTTTCTATTGATTTATTAACATCTTCTACATCAATTCCTTGTTCTGGTTCCTTTGGATTATTATTTGAAGTTTCTGTATCATTATTTTTTAATTTGACAACAAATTCCTTTGAAAAATTTGAATTATTATTAAATTTAATTCATTGATTATTAACTTCAACTTCAAAAAAATTAAATTCATAGGTTCCAGCTTCTATATTATTAATTATAAAATAATAATGATTATTTGATGAATTTAAACTAATTTCAGAAGAATAAATTTTATTATTATTTTCTTTATTTATAAAGGAAATTCTTGAATTTTTGTTTACAAAAGAATCTTTAACTTGATTTAATGTTATCTCAAAATTATTTGAAGTATTTTCTGTATTATTTTCTAAAATAATTTCTTTTTTAGCTATAGTTAACTCATTTACTTGATCAATTAAAAAGAATGTTTTAAAAGAAAAATTATTGCTGTTATCATTATTGGTAAATATAACATTGTCTTTATCATCTGTATTAAAAGTAATCTTTTTTATTCAATAATTTGTATTTTCTAATAAGTTATTTGCATTTACTTTTATTTTAATTTTGTTATTTTCTAAAAATTCATAACTTGCTTTATATGTTTGATTATTATTTAAAGTTACTTTAAAATTTTCATCTGTTTTAATACTATTTAAATTTTTACTATCGAAAATTAAACTGAATTCAGCAAAATTATAGTCCCTTCTTACAATTGAAAAAATTGAATTTTTAAAATCAAATTCAGGTTTTTCTTTAATTTTAATTTCATCTGATGGTTTTGTTTGGTGTAAGGTTTTAAAAGAAATTGTTTTATTCTTTAAAATATTTAAGTCATTTAAAAAAATTTCTGAAATTTGATATTCAGTATTGCTTTCTAATTTATTGAAAATAAAAGAAAATTGAAGTTTACTAGAATTTATTGGAAATTGTTTTAAATATCCGTTTTTAAATTTAAAACTTAAATTGTAGTTTTTATTTTGATCTAAATTTTCTATTTTTAAAGTCAAATTAATGCTATTTTCCTTTATATTTGAAATTTTATAATCTTTTAGTTCTTCTTTATTAATAGGTTTGTTTATTGTATCTGTATTACTTTCATTAGTTTGATTACATGAAACTATTAATATAGAAGTACTTGATAAAATGATTGGACTTATTGCTCAAATTTTCTTTTTCATAATTCTCCTCAAATATTTATATATTTTAATTATACATTTTCTTAATTAAAATGATTTAAAAATTAAAATAGTTATAAAAATTTTTTTATAAAATACAATTTAGTATAATTAATAATAAATAAATTATTAATTAAAGAGGTAAAAATGCTCAATATTATCCTATACCAACCTGAAATAAGTCCAAACACAGGAAATATAATAAGAACTTGTTTTGCTCTTGGAGCAAAATTACATATAATCAGACCCATAGCTTTTATTTTAGAACCAAAATGATTAAAAAGACCAGCAGCAGGTAAAAGACTAAGTGATATTAGACATGAAATTCATAATAATTATGAAGAATTTAATCAAAAATATAAAAATCAAAAAATTTATTACATAACAAGATATGGACAAAAAACATATAGTGATGTCAATTTTAAAGAAATTGATCAAAATGGTCAAGATATTTTTTTAATGTTCGGAACTGAATCTACAGGAATTCCTAAAAAAATATTACAAAAAGATTTACAATCTTGTTTAAGAATACCCATGGTTGCTGAAAACAGATCAATAAATCTAGCTAATTCTGTAATTCTTGTTGCATATGAAGTGATGAGACAATTAGACTTTAAAAACCTTTCTTTATTTGAAGTTCAAAAGGGAAAAGATTTTATTTCTAATGATAATTAATTCGCTAAAAAATCAAAAAATTATTGATTTAAACAAATTAAAAATAAAGAAATATAGAGATAAAAGTAACTTATATTTAATAGAAAATCCTAAAATAATAGAAGAAGCACTAAAACAAAATCTCATTGAAGAAATAGTAACTTCACAACAAGAAGTATATGAAAAATTTTCTACAAAATTAAAAATAAAATCTTTTTTAGTTACAGAAGAAATAATAAAAAAACTTTCTTTTACCGATACACCACAAAACATTATTGCTGTTTGCAAAAAAAATACTAATAATTATGATTTTTCTTCTAAAATTGTTATTTTAGATAATATACAAGATCCAGGTAATTTAGGGACCATTTTAAGAAATTGTCAAGCTTTTGGTTTTAAAGATATTATAGTAAAAGGTGTAGATATTTATAATGAAAAGGTTGTAAGATCATCCCAAGGAGCATTTTTCTATTTAAACATTATTCAAACAAATGATTTAGTTTTTTATTTAAATCAACTCAAAAATAAGTATTGAATTTATGGAACGGTGTTAAAAAAAGAAAGTGTAGAATTATCTAATATAAAGAAAAATAAAGAAAAAATAGCAATAATTTTTGGAAACGAAGGAAATGGAATAAGTTCTGAAATTCAAAATTTTATAAATGAAAATATTTATATAAAAATTGATTTTGAATCATTAAATGTAGCAATAGCAAATGGTATAATTTTAAATCACTTTAAGGAAAACAATGATTAAAAGAATTAAAGAAAAAATTTTAAATCAACAATTTGACATAGTTTTAAATGGATACAATCCAGAACAAGTTGATTGATTTTTAGATCAAATTAACGAAGAATTTGATAGTTTCATCGAAAATCAAAACAATCTTGAAACAGAAATTAATAATTTAAAAAATGAAAAAAATGAACTTCAAGAACAAATTGAAATACTTCAATTAGAAATTAATAATTTAAAAAATATTTCTGGAATTAGCGATAAAAAACCAAAAGAATAAAAGGAACTGCAATAGTTCCTTTTATTTTATTTATATAAGTTTGTCAAAAATATCTTCACCAGTTTCAACTAATTCTAAATCAAAATTTCTAGCTATAATATTTCCAGAAGTTCCCAAACCACTTAAAATTCCAAGATTTCTTTCTGAACCTTTAAATGATTTAGAAAAGATTGTTAGTGGTAATGCTTCTCTTGTGTGATTACTTCCTGGGAATGAAGGGTCATTACCGTGATCTGATGTAATTATTAATAAATCATCTTCATTCATTGCATTAATTAATTTTGTTAATTTTATATCAAATGAATTAATATTATGAGCATATCCTTCAAGATTTCTTCTGTGTCCATAGTGTGAATCAAATTCAACTAAATTAACAAAGATAAACTCATTTTCAGTATTTTTAGAAGCAATTTCAATTGCTACATCCATATTTTCGTTATCACTTGCTGGTGGAAATACTTCATCAATTCCTTGACCAACAAAAATATCATTAATTTTACCAACAGCAATTGTTTTTATACCTTTAGCTTGCAATTGATTTAAAATTGTTTGTTTTGGTGGCTTATTAGCATAATCATGACGATTAAAAGTTCTTGTAAATTCTCCATTTTCTCCAACATATGGTCTTGCTATTACTCTAGCAACATTTCATTCAGGATTAGAAGAACAGATTTCTCTTGCTGCTTTTGCATATCTATATAAATTTTCAAGTCCTGTATATTTTTCATGACCACAAATTTGTAATGTTGAATCAGGAGAAGTATAAACAATGATGTGACCTTTTTCAATTTCTTCATTTCCTAATTCAGCTAAAATTACTGTTCCACTAGCTTCCCTGTTTCCGATGATTTTTCTACCATCAAAAGCTTTTTCTAATTTGCTAATTAGTTCTTGTGGAAATCCTTTTTCCACAAATTGTGGATTAGGAACTTTAGTTTCAATTCCCATCATTTCTCAATGACCAGCCAAAGTGTCTTTAGCATTAGATTTTTCTACTATTCTTGCCATATATGCTAAATGATTTTTATTTTTTTTGCCATAATTATGAAGTTTAGTAATTTCTCCAATACCTAATTTTTTTCAAGTAGGAATTTCTAATAAATTACTTTCACTTACATGGAATAGAGTATCAGCACCTTGATCACCAAACTCTTTTTGTCTTCCATCATCACCAATTCCCAATGAATCAGTGACGATCATAAAAATTCTTTTAAATTTTTTTTGCATTTTTTTCCTTTTATAAAAATTTTAAATTAACTTTACCTTTAAATTATATTACTATTTTGTTTTTTAAACCTAAATTTTTACTAAATTTCTATACTTAGTTAATTTTATTGTTTAATTCATCTATATATTTGATCATTGTTTTAACATCTATTTCAAGTAAATTGAAAATTTCCTTTTGCTTTTTAGTAAGGGAATTTTTTCTTATATATCTTGTTGTAAATTTTGTAACTTTAATTTTTCTTAATTCATACATCATCGTGTTAAAAGAGGATG